>JBBKWK010000237.1:0-13334 GCA_037968915.1 Pontixanthobacter sp. | reverse complement strand
TAGATTCAAGGCGCAATCCCTGCTGCAACAAAATGCCAAAAATTTGCGACCCTGATTGTTTGTTCTTACTCATATTCCAGAAAAATGGAACAATAATAGCCTGCTGTTTGTCAGACTCTTTGATCGAGGCTAGCGGGACCAGCCTCGATCTTTGCGCTCTTGGTTTGGCGAAACAGCTGAAATTTGAGCAGATTGCCTTGCTCAGGATAGTAGCAAGCTCGAAATACCGAAGTATAGCAACCAGATTACCAACAATGGCACGACGATCCACATGAGATAGCTAATGTCGATGCCGAAGATGGTTGCCACAATCGGTATGCCCCAGACTATTGCGATGCCGCAAAGCATGCTGGCTAGCAGGAGGCGTGTTCCTTGTTGATAAGAACTTCGTGATGATGGTCTGACTATGACAAGACGCTAACCTATGCGATGTCAGCTTCCCACTCATTTTCGGAAATCCAGCCCTTACGTACATCGCACCAAAAGCAGACTATCGGCTAACCCTGCTTTTCAGGTAATAACGGACCGTCCGCTAACAACTCACTAGCGGACGTACGCGCTATTCCAATTCTATGTCCGTCTTGCGCCCAATTAGCGTCGTTTAACCGACAAGCTCCGATGCCCAAGGGCGGACATCGTTTGCATTCCCAGTGGACATTCCATGCGGTTTGCAACTTGGGTCATTCCGAACATTCCGCACCCGTGGAACGTCGCTTATGAATTTATCCTTGGTCGAACAACGGCGCACTAGGTTGCCCTGATGCGAGTATCTGTGGATTATGACTATTCTCGTAAGATCTAACGCCAGTGAAAATTTCCAAACTGGCAATGCGTCGTGCGACCAACCCGCATGATTCACTTAACTTCGTGCCTTGCGATTTATTCAAGATAATTGCCGGCTTCGGCAACCTTCAATGTTCACGGCCGGCGCGCCATAAGGTCTGTGTTAGTGGTTCGATCAGATAGGCTAAGGCGGTCCGTTTCCTTAGCGGTATCATCACCTCGGCCGGCAATCCGGCGCGCAGTCCGATGTCACCACGAACCTGCCGAATTTTGGCAATTTCAGCCGGGGCGACGATCACTTCAATCTTGAAATAGCGCTCTCCTGTTCGCGGGTCTTCAAACCCATCCGCAGATACTTTCGATATCTTGCCTTTCAATATCGGCAAATTTCGTTGCTGAAGTGCTGAAAAGCGGATTTGCGTTTCCATGCCGACATAGAGGTCGTCGGCATCTGTCGGCGATACTTTGCCGTCGATCACGAGCGCACGGTCTTGCGGGACGATTTCCATCAACCTTTCGCCCGGCGCGATTACACCGCCAACCGTAAACACGGCGAGGCCAACGACACGGCCAGCCGCAGGCGCGCGCACCGTTGAGCGCTTGAGCTGCTCGCGGGCCGAGATCAATCTTGGCTGCAATTCGGCCAATCTTATTTGCGTTTCGCGAAGATCGGTCGCGACCCCCTCGGCCATTTGCCGTTCGAGTGACAATATCTGCATGCGTGTTTCGCCCGCTGCCTGCTGCGTTCTCGCGATATCGGCGTGGTATGAACCAAAATCACCTTCAAGCTGAGCAGCATTGCGCTCAATCGCCCGGACACGGTTCATCGAGACAAACCCCCGGTCGATGAGGCCACGCAGGCCGTCCAATTCCTGGGCGATCAATTCCTGTTGACGCCGGTTCGAAGTTATCTGCGAACGGACCCCACTGATCTGCTGGCTATGCTGACCAATCCTTTGATTGAGCACACCGCGTTCGGCGTTCATTGAATTACGCCGCGCGGCGAACAGCAGTCGTTGCCCTTGCAGCGCATCGGTTGCGAGCGACTGATCCTCGGCCGACAAATTCTGATATTCGTCTGGTGCGGTGACCTGACTGCGGCTATCGCGCTCCGCCAACAGCCGGGCGCGCAGCGCCAGTAATGCAACAACTTCGCCGGTAAGGCTCCGTTCCGTCGCTACGACCTCAGAAGCGGAAATCTCCGCCAAGGCCTGACCTTTTTTAACGGCTTGACCCTCCACAACGTCTAGCCGGGTCAGAATTCCGCCTTCTCGGTGCTGCACCGTTTGGCGATTGCCTGACACGGCCACCGTACCCGTTGCGATCGCACCGGCGTCTAGCGGAATGAATGCCGCCCAACCCAAAACTCCGATGAAAAACAGGCCAGCGATAATCGCACCAACACGAACGGCTGGACCGGAAGAATCGTTGAACTTGTCGTCATCATCCAAAGATGGCGGAGGGTCAAATTCTTCGATCGACGAAAGGTCGTTCATATTTTTACCCCTTTCTTGATCGGCACGACGACAGGGCTGGTTCCCGGCTCGCGAAGCGCCTGTAGCACGTCGTCTCGCGGTCCATATTGCGCTACACCGCCGTCTTGGAGCACCAACAGCATATCCGCATTCGCAAGGATGGAGGCACGGTGGGCAACGATCATTATCGCCGCACCTCGGTCCTTTGCAGCAGAAAGCGCTTTGGATAGTATCGCTTCACCCGATGCGTCCAACGCAGCATTGGGCTCGTCGAGAATCAAGATTACCGGGTCATCATAGAATGCGCGCGCAAGGGCAACACGCTGGGCTTGTCCGGCCGACAGGAGATATCCTGCTTCTCCCAGCGGCGTGTCATAGCCGTCTGGGAATTGGAGGATCATTTCATGCACTCCTGCATTCTTGGCCGCATTGACAACATCGCGGTCAACCTGCCGCCTAGATGTGCCGCTTGCTTCAGAAAACCGTGAAATGTTTTCACCGATGGTTCCCGGCAAAAGTGCGCAATCTTGCGGAAGGTAACCAATATGCGCGGCGATAGTTTCGGGATCCCACGCGCTGAAATTGGCGCCGTCGATCCTGATCTCACCAAGATCTGGCGCTGCTGCACCTGCAACGATCCGCGCCAAGGTTGATTTACCTGCGCCGGACGGACCAATAACGCCCAATATTTCGCCTGGCTCCAGATTGAACGAAACGTTTTTGAGCAGGATGGCTGTGCCTTCGGGGCTTTTGGCGACCAATTGAATAACTTCCACATGGCCTTCGGGGCTGGGCAACTCCGTTTTCGGAGCCAAGGACTGTGGATCTTTCGTCAAAAGTACTTCTAGCGTTTGCACCGCAATTCGCGCTTGCAAAAGAGTTGGCCAAGCCCCGACAACCTGTTCGATAGGCGACAGAGCGCGGCTCAACAGGACCGATGCCGCAATGATTGCACCAATGGAAATCTCGCCGCTGATCGCAAGCCATGCGCCTACACCCAGTGCTAGCGACTGCATGAACATCCGGACAAATTTGACCATTGCGGTGTAACGACCACTGACCGCCTGATAATCGGCGGTGGCTTTCAGTCCGGATTGTCGCTCGTTGATCTGGCGGGAAACAAGCGCGCGGCGCATCCCGAGTGCTCGGATTAAATCGGAATTCTTTAGCGCCGCTTCGTGCGAAATATACGCAGCTGCATTGGCGGCATGGGCCTCCCGCGATTTGCCTTTAGTGCGCTTTTCATTGGTCACTGCGAGCATGATCAATATCCCGATACCCGCCAGAACCACTAACCCCAAAACCGGGTGGATCATCGTTGCGACGACCAGATAAAGCGGTGTCCATGGCAAATCGAACAGCGCTGTCGCCGCCGGGCCGCCCATTGCAGACCGCAAAACGTCAAATTCCCGCATGGCTTGCCGCGTTGTCGGGTCGCCGCTCTTGACCCTTGACCGTGACATCAGTTGATCGAGAATCCGCGCCGACATAAGCCGGTTCATCCTTAGCGAGGCGCGCATCATCAGCCGGGACCGGACCGCGTCAAGCGCGGTGAGCGTGCCGATTGCCAGGCCAATTAACAGGGTCAGCACGATCAACGTATTGGTGCCGCTCGTCGGCACAACGCGGTCATAAACCTGCATCATATATATGGTCGGTGCGAGATATAGAACGTTTATCGCCGCGCTGAACCACGCCATCGAAACGAGGTGGCGGCGACAGGCCAGAAACGCGGCTTCGAATGCCTTGGGTATAGCAATGGAGAGAATTTGCATCAGCACGATTTCCCACATCCACGGAGACATTTGATACTTATAGCATCGGGCTGCGATGAGGCCTTGGGGTCTGGCTGGCACAGCCCGATGCTACCTTTGAATTACCGCATGAATGTATCGCCTTCATCGACATGCCACCTGGTATGCAGATGAATGTGGGCCCCCATAAAATCAGGCCGATCGATAGAAATATCCTCAACCATAAGCTGGTCATACAGCTCCTGCGTTTGAGGTTGATCGGCGCTGCGCCGGACATTGTTCCCAATAATAGATTCGTAGCTTTCAACCGCTCCGTTGAAGCGCGATCCCATCATGCCACGTCCATCAAAATCGTTCAGATTTTGCAGGACCGCAGGCTTTACGAACTGCCCATTCCAACCGCCGAAGCCGCTCAGGAAGCCAAATTCGCCCATCGACCAAACTTCGTTGAACCAATCCAGAGGCCCGCCGCGTGGACCAATGGCTTGCTCTGGTCGCGCATTGCCCGCCGTTCCGGCACCCAGGTTTATGATATCCTGAGGACGGAGTTCACCGATCACTCCATCATTTCCGCCGCCGCCATTAAAGATGATCCGGTGATCTGATGTCAGCCCGGTGATATTTACGGTATCGTTGCCCCTACCGCCGTTGACCGTGATGGTGCTGAAGTTGAGGCTGGTTTCCGGCGCATTGAAATCGCCGATCACATTGATCGTATCACCGCCACTCGCCCCGCCGTCCACAACACCGTTACCATTGTTCGCCGTTGTATTCAGCGCATTGACCGTGATCTCCTCGATATTGTCGAGTTCGGCGATCACGAACGCGTTGCTCGTACCGTTTCGGGTGACAACGATCTCGGTGTTGGCAAAGAGTTGATCCGCGGTATTTCCGGCAATCGCCAACCACGCGGTGCGAGTGTAGATGTTGAATGTTTCTGCGCCAGCGACCCCGTTCAGTTGGTAGGTGTCAGTGCCGGCACCGCCATCTACAAAGTCGCGTCCTTGGGTCGAAACCTGCGTTATCGTGTCGTTACCATCGCCGCCATGGATAATGTCATTACCCGCGCCGCCATTGATCGAATCGTTGCCAGCGAAGCCAAATATGGCTTGCGATCCAGCAGCCCCGTTCGCACCGTTGAGGTTATTATTGTTTCCCGGATTACCCGCAACAATGGTATAATTGACACCATTGAATCGCATCGTCTCCATATTGGTGAGTGTGTCTGTGCCGCCGAGGCCAACAGTGTCGGTGACAAGGATATTGGTTCCGGAAACGTCGAAGCTGTAACTGCGCGCAGCCCCTGAAAAGACCGCAACATCGGTCCCCCCGTTGCCATTGAGCGTATCATTCCCGTCTCCGCCCTCCATCGTATCATTGCCGCCGCCGCCATTGAGGATGTCGTTTCCAGCGCCGCCATTCAGTATGTCGTTGCCGCCGCCGCCGCTCAGCGTGTCATTGCCGAGGCCGCCGTTGAGGACGTCGTTCCCGCCTGCGCCGTTCAGCGTATCATCGCCGGCATTGCCGTTAAGCGTGTCATTACCGTTTGATCCGTTGGCAAGATCATCACCAGCGGTTCCGTTGAACAAGTTATTTGCCCCTGGAATTCCGTTCCAGTTCACACCTACAGGCCCGGTCGGAACCGAAGTGACGGTTTCGGCATAGCCGTCGCCGTCGGTGAAGTTAACGTTGACCCGGACTTGAAGCCCCGCCTGGTCGCCAAAAGTCGTGAGCGGTCTATCGTCAGGGGTGAATGCCGCTGCGGTTGCCCCGGCGATGTTTGCCCAGACGATGCCGTCCGCCGACGACTGCCATTGATAGCTAAATGGACCAAGACCATTGGCGTCGGCAATGGAGGCGGTGTTCAGCGTCAGCTGCGAACCCTCGAGCGGGGTCAGGTCGCTGATCACCGGCATGCCCGTGGCGGACACGTTCGGTGCGGGCTCGTTCAGGGCGATTTCGATGTCCGAAAAGCGTACCCGTTCGATGTTGCGCAGCTTGTCCGTGCCGTCAGTTTGCGTGCCTCTGGCATGGATAACACTGACCGACCCGTCCACATTGTGGACCAGATCATAATTCGCACGCAGATCCGAGTACACCGCAATATCGACATCGCCGATTCCGGTAGCTGACAATATCTCGCGAACGATCAACAATTGGCCGGGATTGATGGCACCGCTGAAAATCTGGGCCGACAGCGTTGTCATGCTATAATGGGAAGCAATCTCCGCGCCAATCGGACCGTTTTCGTCATAGCTTTCCCGCACACTGATGCGCACGTTCAACCATTTGTCGCCGTCAATGATATCATCGCCGCCACGGCCTTCGATAATGTCGCTGCCAGCACCGCCGAGCAGGATATTGCCGCCATCGTAGAACGTGGCGCCTGCTCCTACCAATTCCTGAAGCCCGTCGATCAGCGCAATGCCTTCGGCATCGAGAACGCTGCCCAGGAATCCTTCAGATCGAATGGTCGTGGCATCGATGTCGGTGCCGATCAGGACATCATTAAACCTCGATCCCGATGCGCCTTCGACATTGGTAAACAGTTCGACAAGAACATTGTCCAAGCCGGGAACAGGTGCCAAATTCAGATCGATGGTAACACCAAAGGGCATATCTGCAGCGGTTGTCCAGTCAAAGCCGGACAGGCCGTCAAACTTGCCCCGCCCAAGGCTCTGGAACCAGATGTCATCGCCGCCTTCGCCGATAAATTCGTCGAAGCCGCCCAGGCCCTTGAAAACGTCATGGCCCTTGATTGAATCGGTGGCATTCTGTTCGAAATTGTCACCGACAGCCCCCGTCCAGGCACCAAACTCGATCCAGTCATGCCCTTCACCGCCCAGCGTCTGCTCGGTCGTCTTGCTACCCATTATGAAGTCGTTGCCTAAACCGCCAAAGGCTTCATCAAGGTCGTCGTCGCCAAGGATGATGAAGTCCTGGCCCGGGCCTGCAACAATCAGATCGACTCCCTGGCCGGCATTGATCGCATCATGGCCTGCGCCAGCGCGAATGATATCGTCACCGCCGAAATCGGTGATGATGTCATCTCCGTCACCGCCATTGATGATGTCGTTACCGGCGCCGCCTTCGAGCCGGTCATTGCCGCCATCACCAAACAGCGTATCGTCGCCTTCGCTTCCGATCAGGATGTCATTACCTTCGGTGCCGCCGAGCAGCACATGCTGGTCACCGGTATAGCGCAAATAATTACTGTCAGGGCCGGGGGTATTGGGATTGTTGCGGATCACCAGCAGATTGAGAATGCCGCCGCCCACAGGATCATCTTGGCCCAATCCTATATTAAATTGCTTGGATTGATCAACTTCGAGGATAAGTCCCGGTGTCGAGAACACATCCGATGGCAGATGGCCGACATCAAGGTTGCGCGAAATAATCGCTGACAACGTATTATTCTCCATTTCGGCAAACAAATGCAGGCCATCGAGGCGCTGGAGGTAATAGAACCGGTCACCGTCTTGCAGCGCTTCCAACTGTGCTTCAAAGATGAACCCAAAGGTCGATCCCAGCATTCCGCCGAACGGCAGCTGAGCTTCCGCAAGTCCGCCGATCCAGAAATCGACGAGTTCCAGACCGCCAAGAGTGCCACCTGCATAAGCACCCTGCGCGTTTAGGAAGTCATATGCATCCTGGGTATCGGGCACAATTCCGTCGCCGTTGAAATCCTGACCAAAGATCAGTTCCATCGCGGCGTCACGCTTGCCTTGTACGGTGGTCGCGCCGGTAATTGTTGCATGGGTACCATAGGCTGCAATAAAGTTGATGATCGAGGCCTCGTTTTTCAGATGGGCAGCAAAATCTGTCCAGCTGTCATAGGGTCTCAATTCTTCGGCTTGTTGGCTGGCTTCATAAAATTCACGCCGGGCCGCATTAAGCGAAGGCACGCCTGTGTCTCTGCCGCGCGCTAGGTTTATTGTCGGCAAATCTAGCGGCAGGCCGAGCAGATTATTGCGCAGCGCGGTCGTGACGAATTCGTCGATTTCGTTGCCAATTTGGCGTGTCATGCCGCGAACAATGTCCCCGGCAGCGATGCTGTCGGCGATCGTATGGTCATTGTCGAACGCAATCGGATTAAGAAAACCCTGAATCAAGCCAATTGAAGTGTCTTCGAACGTGCCATTATAGCGGGCAATGTTTTCAGTCAGCATCGAATGGCCGAAACGATACACAACATGTGCGAACTCGGCGAGTATGCTCGCATTGATATCGGCATGATAACCATCGGGAACAACGAAGAAGTCGATGTTCGGCTGAATCTTGCGTGCGAAATCTTCAAACACAGCATGTTGGTACTGCATTTCCGTCCCAAATTTCGCGGCTTGGAATAAGCGATCACCATCCCAGACAAGGGCGTTTATTGCCGCCTCTGTCATAGGCACAGTGGTCACATCGTCTTCTAGCCATTCGTTGAGAAACGCGACGGCGTCTGCTTGGGATGCGCCGTCTGCCAACATCGCTTGTGCATCGGCAATCACCACATCTTTGGTATGATCGACCAACCGGTTATGTTCAGCGTGGAAGACCGTATGTACAGCAGTAAGGCCGATGTTTTCATTGACCCGGCCGTCCCCTGCCATGAAGTGGGCATCGAGCAATTCATTATCATATTCGAAAGAGCCGTTGCCCGGATTGCCAAGGCCGATAGTTATATCGCCATCAGCGATTTTGCCAAAGGGCACTGCGTCATGCGCAATGTCGGCCAAAAATGCATGGCCGGTGCGAAGCGCGCCAACCGCAGTCGGATCAACCGGAGCAGCAAGATTGCCTGAAACGACCAGATCATCTGCAGTATTCGGAATGCCATCGGCACCAATACCCACGATGATCTGCGGCATCCCGTCCGCATCTCGAATGAAATTGCCATATTGGTCGGTGCGAAGCAGTGGCACATTGCCAACATCAAAGTCGGTCAGATCAATACCAAGTATTGTCCTAGCCTGGAACTTGAGCTCGCCCCATGTCGCCATGCCACCGGGCTGAGCGCCCCCGCCTTCGATCAACTTGCCGGTATCGACCGGATCGCCAGCCGCATTCAGCACATATTGCCGCAGGAACACCTGATGCGAGCTGTTCGAAGCATAGGTCTGGTTCTGATCAATAAAGGGAGTCGTGGTGTTAACCGGACGCACGTCATCGGCAGTACCCATGATACCGTCTTCACCGGCGCTCACGGTTGCGCGCGTCAATACCATGAAGTTGGTATTGCTGCCGGGGACATAGAGCGGATCATCGGGTTGCAAGGGAATATAGACAGTTCCGCTGCCGCCCTTGTTGACCAGGTCAAGCCCGTGATCGAAAAACTGCCCGAACAGGGTGAACCATGAGTTAAACGGCGCCGAAAGGCCGACATCCGGGGAAGTATTGAGAATTTGAACATTATCGCCGTCCATCGCGATCCCGAAATCCGCCAGATCTTCATCGCGCGGAATTCGCGCAGCGACCATGTCAGCGAGTGCCGCCGCAGCCGTTGCCGCAGCCGCAGCCGCAGCCGCATCAAGGCCAGCTTGCAGCAAAGGGTCAGTGTTGGTGTCGGCTGCACGTTGCGCAACTTGTGCGCTTACGCGAGCCTGATATTCGGCGTCGGAAAATGGTTTGAAAACTTCATAAATCGCGGCAACCAACTGGACGTTGGCTAAGCTGGCATCCACGACGCCGCCGATTTCAAGTCCTTTGAAAATCGCAGCCGGGTTCCCCAGCGTTTGGTCCACGATCAGGTTGGAAATGGTCCGCAGACTTGAATCAACAACGATATTGCCGGGCTGATCCGATGGGTTGTAATTTGCGGCTGTAAACGCGCCTCCGAAATTGAGCACTTCCCCGGCATCGCGGTAGACCGGATCCAATGCTTGGGTAAACGGAGTGTCCGCTGCGCCCCATCTTTCCTGACCGGGCAGCAAATTGTTAAATGTGCCGTCCACAGTACGAAGCCCCAGGCTCTCGTTATAATTCGCAATGAGTCCACCTGGGCCATAAAGCGGCTGTCCTGCTGCGTGCGCCTCAGCAATCTTGATTTGCTTGAGAATGAACTGCAGGTCGCTTTTGATATACGATACCATGGTAGCCTCCTGATAAATCGAAAAAAAACAAGAATTTCTGGCGGCAAAACGTGACGAAAATCACAGATTACCGTTTGGCGAAATAAAATGTTTGGCTTGGGGACGACCGCTATCGAAATGGTTTTGTTGCAAACCTTATCTCGACACATACCCTCTTTATTGGCCTGCGATCCTTGTCTGGAATCATATGCTTCATGACGCCGCTCATAAAGGGTATAAATGAGCCTATTACTTCAGATACATTCGTCTAATCCGAATGAACTAAGACGTTTGGCCTATAGATTTCATTTAAGTGCATATAAATAATCAGTTCTATTGTAGGATAAGATTTGATTTTTAGCGTAAAGAATGATTTTCTACTGATGCTCGCGCAGGCTCGATTAACCATGAGATGATTGGTAAAAAGATGAGTCGTTTACGCAAGAAATCATAAAATTTTTGAGGTGGAAGCGGAACGCTAATTGCTTCGCTTCTCAGAATTACAGCATCTGCAGTGTGAAATTAGCGCTAGAGATCGAGGTGTATTTGAGCCAGCGCAACGGCTGCACTCGCGCGATTGTTAACACCTATTTTGCGGTAACCTGCCGATACATGCGCTTTAACTGTGCCTTCGGACAAATTGAGTGCTCTTGCTATCAGCTTGTTCGAATTGCCCTTGGCAATCAGTTCTAAAACCTGTCGTTGCCGGGTAGACATAGCCTGAAGGGTGCCTGCGCCGTTCACCATGGTGGGATCGGATTGGGGGGCACTGACTTCGGCAATTTCGGCTGGAACGAAGATTTTGCCTGTCAATATTGTGTTGAATGCTTCTGCGATGGCATCGACCGGCAGACTTGTCGGAACATAGCCATGCACTCCGTTTGACATCGCGAGGATTATATCGTCACGGTGCAGCGAATCTGAAACAACCACCAAATATAGTGATGGAAACTGTAATCGCAGCTGTCGCAAACGATTTGCATTTTTCATTCCGGGCATCGCAAAATCAACCGTTAATAATCGGGTTGTTGGCGATTCTTTTAATTGCGAAAGTATTTCCCCATACGACCGCGCATTAAAAATTTTTGAGAAGCACATGCTGCCAAGCAAAACCGCGTGCAAACCAGCCCCGAAGAGGCTGTTAGCCTGACCTATGATCGCAATCGAGCTAGCCGCCATGTTCCCCTCCGGATAAGTTCGTGCGACCCGGATTTACGTCAGCGCCCCTGCGCATTAGACTAAATTTTCGATTCGCACACGAATTTGTACTATTGATTGATTGGCCAGATATTCTGACTGCATGATCACTGCTTTAACTGAACGTATTCATCGGGTGTTTACACTGATGGTGCTGTGGGTCGGTAGAAGCTGGCAAAGTGCTCCCATCATCCCAAAAGCAACCGGTCTGCAGGCGGCCCAGAAGGTGACATCTCTGTCAGAAAGGATGTTGTGGCTGAGGTGAAGTGCTTAATTGACCTAATTACTTGGTGGATCGTTGCCCGAAGTCGCTAGTGGCACTGCCGCCATCCCGCCCGCAGCGCAGAACGGCGGCAGTGCCAAAGCTCACCTGAATGCCACTTCAGGTGGAGGGGGATTGGCCGAGTGTGAACGCGAAGATTTTGCGGTCTCCTTTCGCAGCAGCGATCCGTTTTGCTTCGCGCTGCTTTAACTCGGCAGATAATTGATCGAATTCATCAAGGTCGTCCGCAATGATGATGTTCGCCAAATAGAGCTGATCCTGGCCTACTCCCTGCGGCAGGGGGTGCAGCGTACGGATTTTCGAAACGGCATTGCGAGCACGCCGATCAACCGATGCATACCTAGACCTGCTGTACATTGTAATTTTGGTGGGTTTCCCGTCCGGACTGCATTCAAACAGAACCTGCGCCACGCCGGTCCCTTCATAGAGGCCCGTTGTATGGCGGTACCGGTTGAGTTCCCGGTTAAGGTCAGTCGCCACATCTTCGACAAAATTATCAATCGAACGACCGGAAGATACAACGATATCAGGCCTCTTGGCCAGTAGTCCGGTAGGGGGAATTGCGAGTGAAGTTGCGATAGCAACAAATAGTAGATTTTTCATCGGATCATCCTTTGTTAAATGGATGATCGGCCTGTTGGGGGCCTGCAGTTTTACGACCTGTTATCCATAGCAGGCGACTCATGGTCGATCAGCAAATTCGGCTACTGCGGACTGCCGGTTTCGTAATTGAAAATATATACCGTTCCAAAACACAGTCAATATTGAATAATCAACTATTTTCTAGTTACAAATTATTGATTAAAAACACATTAGACAAATATTTGTATAAATACGACAACAAAATATGTACGCATGAGATAGTGTTACAATTATCAATATTCTATATTGACATTGATTTATGAGATTCGCTGACTTGTGAAAATGAGGTTTTGACGAGCCGTGCAAGAAACACGGCTTGCCGACTTAGCGTTCGCCAACTGCTGGTCACAAGAGCGAACCATCAGCAAGGACCCACTAGCGGCCGTTGGCACGAAACGTTATTGCTTAGGTATGAGTGCAGCTTCGAGACCACTTTCAACTTTGACTATTGCAGTCGGCGCGACGGCTCTCTTCTTGAGTGGTTGCGCGAATGCGCAGCAGCAGGTTGCTAGTCACCTGTATGACGTGCCACCCGCCAATCTAGTTCCAAAGAGTGATTACCCCTTTTTTCTGCCTAAGTCGGAAGACGAGGGTTTCATCTTCAACCTCAACCCTGAAGCCGAACTACGCCAGCAGAGGAGTGTGTTGGTTCAAAACCGGGAAAGCGTCTGCACCCGAGCGAATGGAGCCGGATACGTTTCTCGAACGGTCTGTGGCCCGCACGAAATTGAATGGCAAGACCACGGCTGGCGTAGGGCGGGCGATGATACATGGTGGACCTACAGCCCAGACACTCCCGCTGGCGGGAAGGCACCATTTGTAAGCTGCCACAAGATGCAAATAGAAGGTCACACTGGCCTTTGCTCGGCAACCCTCGGCTATGGCGATTTGCTGCTTACCATCAGCCTCAACGATGATGAGCTTCCCAAGCTCGAAAAGACCTATCAGCGAGCATTGTCGCTGCTACGCTCATGGGAAGTGTAGGAATGTCCGTTTTCCACCCAATAGCCGACGCTAAAGCCACAGACTACCGAACCTAAAACCGGCCAGTCCGCTAACGAACCAGTATAAGCCTGTCCTACTTCACCCACCGCCCGATAAAGAACCCGTCCATCCCGCCAACTTCGGGCAGCATCGATGGGTC
>JBBKWK010000236.1:0-15500 GCA_037968915.1 Pontixanthobacter sp. | reverse complement strand
GCATAATCAGGCGCGACGAATTCATCCGCCGCCAAGGCATTCCACAGCCCGCCTGCATCATGCGACATGACCGCCAAATGAAGCGATGGGACGAAATTCAGCTTCAGCCCAGCCCATTCTTCCTCGCCAAAACCGGTACTGCCATCGGCAAATCGAGCGGCATCAAGCGGCGCAATATCGGCGGCCACGAACGCCCGGTGCATCGCCCATTCGAGCCATGCTAGCTCGGCCACTTCTGGATCGCCTGCAAATACCTCTTGCAGAACTTCCACGAAACCTTCCGCCACATGGTCCAGAGTCCAGCTGTTTGGCGGGGTCTTGATCACATGATGGGCAGCAGCAGCGCGGAAGGCGTCTTCGCCCACCCAGCGAGCGGTGCGTTCATAGGTTTCGCGCAAGGCATCGACCAGACGCGCGCGGTAGGCATTGCGGTAGATATTGAGGCCCGCTGCATGGCGCGGCGTCCATCCGGCGGGTAATGGCCGATCATCGTCCAGCACATGGGCCATGAAATCAGCCTGGCGGGCGGCCAGCGTACTCATACCGCCACCACCGCCTGCGCGCCAGATTGAGCTTGGCCCGCAATGTCTCGCGCACGGTCCAGTTCGGCCAGCAATTCCGGCAGCGGCGGTATCGCATCGTCGCGTTCAATCATGGTCGCGACCGGTCCAAGCATCGAGCGGGCCTTGGCATATAGCGACCACACCTCTTCGCACACTTCGCGGTCATGCGTGTCGATCAATATGTTGTCTGGTTCCTGTCCCGGAGTATGGCCCGCAAGGTGGATCTGGCGCACGCGGTCCGCCGGAATTCCGGCCAGGAAATCATCGACGGAAAAGCCGTGGTTCTGCGCGCTGACGTAGATATTGTTCACATCCAGCAGCAGGTAGCATCCTGTGCGGCGGGTCATTTCATCGAGGAATTCCCATTCGGCCATCTCGTCATCGGGAAAGGTGAGATAGCTTGACGGGTTCTCGAACAACATCGCGCGGCCCAGCACATTTTGCGCATGGTCAATATTGCCGCACACCACCTTCAGAGCCTCCGCATTATAGGGCAATGGCAGCAGATCATGGCTGTTATGCGCGCTGGTCCGGGTCCAGCAAAGGTGGTCAGACACCCATAGCGGTTCGACCCGCTGGACCAGCACTTTCAGCCGTGCAAGATAGTCCGCATCAAGGCCATCGGCCGATCCGATCGACATCGAAACGCCGTGCATGATGACCGGAAATTTCCCCCGCACCTGGTCAAGCGTTGCCAGGGGGCGTCCGCCATCGACCATGTAATTTTCCGAAATTATCTCGACGAAATCCACTGGCACATCACTGGTCAGGAAGTCCTGATAGTGCGTGCGCCGCAGGCCAAGGCCGAACCCGGCAAATGTATCAATCGCAAGCATAGCATGTGCTCTCGCTGTAAAAACTACGGCCCGGCGCGCGAGGGGGCGGGCGCCCCGGGCCGCAGAATAGCGCGCTTAATTGGGGGTCAGCGCGCTATTAGCCAAGATCACCAATCGTGCCGCTCTTGGTCAGGCATTCGCCGGCCTTCAATGCCTTGAAGCCCTGACCCTTGCAGGCGTTCTGGCCTTTGCATTCATGGGCAGTAGTCGCACAATCGGCGGTGCCCTTGCAGCTGTTGACGCCGTAACAATGTACGGTGTCGTCTTTGCTGAGTGCGATGCCAGAACTACCGGCAGGCGCTTCGGCGGCGAAAGCGGCGGCAGACGACAGAGCCAGTGCAGCAGCGGCGGAAGCGAGGATGGCAGTCTTGCGAGTGATAAGCATGGGAACTCTCCTTAAATATATCGAATTGACCAAGTCCGTGTCGGACACCAAGCAATTCGTCGCCCAGCAATGGAAAGTTACATCGGAAAATTTTTCGCCATTGTAACTTTCCGGGCCAGCATCCCGAATTGCCAGGTAACGCAGTCCGCCACCGGGTGCCTTAAACCTCTGGGTGCCCACCAATATTAAACTTTGGAGAAACATCATGAATAAGACTTCTGTAGCTCGCTTTGCTGGAATCGCTCTTGCCGCCGGTATCACTGCCGGTTTGGCAGCCACACCTGTTGCTGCACAAACCGGTGCGAAAGAAAAATGCTACGGCGTGGCCAAAGCCGGAAAGAATGATTGTGCAGCCGGACCGGGCACCAGTTGCGCCGGCACTTCAACCACTGATTACCAAGGTAATGCGTGGAAGCTGGTCGAAAAGGGCACTTGCACCAAGATTAAAACGCCAAAGGGCAAGGGTGCGCTGAAGCCGATCAAGCGCTGAGTTGTAGCCCCCTGCCAGGAGAATGACGATGCAACGCCTGATTTCAATTTATGACCGGCTGACCCAAATGGTTTCCGGCCAGTTTATCGAAGGTCTCGCCTTGCTCGTCACCCGGTTGGCGCTAGCCGGCATATTTTGGCGGTCTGGCCGTACAAAAGTTGAAGAAGGCACTTGGCTGCAGTTGAGCGACGTGCAGGTGTTTCTGTTTCAAAGCGATTTTTCGGGAGTGCCGATACCAGCAGAGATCGCCGCACCGATGGCGCTATATGCCGAAACGCTCTTCCCGATCCTGCTGGTATTGGGCCTGGCCACAAGGTTTTCAGCTTTGTCGCTACTAATCATGACGCTGGTGATCCAGTTCTTCGTGTTCCCCGAAGCATGGTGGACGGTCCACATTATCTGGGCAGCGATGGCCGCAGTCCTGATTTCGCGCGGCGGCGGGCGCTGGTCAGTTGACGCGATTATCGGCAAACTGCGCGCACGATGATCGCGGACGAAGGCACCATGGCCCATTTGATGGCCCTTTCCCAGAAAGGCGATAAAAACGCCTATACGGTGCTGCTGAGTGAGGCGTCCAATTGGCTGCAGCGTTATTTCCGCCGCAAGGTCCCCGACGCGCAACTGGACGATATGGTGCAGGAAGTGTTGCTGGCGATCCACAAAAAGCGTGCCAGCTATGATGCCACACGTCCATTTCAGCCGTGGATGGCCGCCATTGCGCGGTACCGCTGGGTCGACCATTTGCGCAAAGTCTACCGTGCCCAAGAGGACGCGCTGGAAGACAATGACGCATTCGAAGACAGTGACGAAGAAGCTGTGCTGGCACGGATTAGTCTCGACCGGTTGTTCGTCCATCTGTCCGAAAAACAGGCCGAAGTAATCGAGCTGGTCAAGATCGAAGGCCATTCAATTCGGGACGCAGCACGCGCCTGCGGCCAGACCGAATCTGCAGTTAAAGTAAATATTCATCGCGGATTGAAGAAACTGTCCGCGCTTATCGAGAAGGCTGAGTAGAATGAACCGGATCAATCAGGATCTGATCGAACAGATGGCAAGCGAATTGCAGCCTGTCCGACCGCTAAAAACAAGCGAGGGATTGCTGTTGGTGGCGCTGGCGACGTTGGTCACCGTGCTGCTGATCGAATTGTTCGACGGTCTTCGCGCAGGGATCTTGCAGGGCCAGTCTTCGGCGTTCTTCATGATCGCCAACGGTCTGTTGCTTGTGTTGGGTATAGCGAGCGCAACCAGCGTTGTGACGATGGCTTCGCCGCGTGTTGGCAATCGCCATGATGCGCCCAAATGGACCATGGCAATGGCGGCCGTATTGCCCATTGCCGCGCTGATCACCTTGGCCGCGCAGCAAAGCGGAGCAGATATGCTTGGCGATCCTTACGGAATTACCTGCCTTTTGGCCGCGCTGAGTGCATCCAGCATAACCGGGTTTGCGCTCCTGTTCTGGTTAAAACGCGGTGCCCCCGTTTCACTTAATGCGGCCGGCCTACATCTGGGCGTAGCGGCGGGCGCACTTGGCAGTGCGGCCTATGGCCTTGCCTGCCCGATCGATGGCATTGTGCATTTGGGGATTTTCCATGTCGCACCGGTGATTGTGGCTGGCTTGATCGGACGATTGATCGTCCCCCGCTTGCTCCGCTGGTAATGCTAGTGATGCTGGCGCCACAACCCCGATTAGCGGCTCATCAGACCTGATATTACAGCCATTTCCATTTCCAGAACAGCAACAGCTGCATTGCAAATACGGCAAAGCACATCCCCACCACGATCCAGAATGCATTTGGGTTTTCAACGCCGGGCATGCCCCCTACATTTATGCCGAGCAGGCCGGTGACAAAGCCCAGAGGTAGGAAAATCGCGGCGATGATCGTCAGCAGATAATTGGTCCGGTCGGACCGAGCGGCGGCGCGCGCGCGCAATTCGTCCTGCAGCACCATCGCGCTTTCCTTGCTGATATTGATATCGTCGAGATAACGGCGCAGCCGGTCGATCGTCTCGGCGATTTCGCGCCGGTCATGCTCCTCGAACCATTCTGGCGCATCGCGGGAAATCAGCTCCAGCGCCTCGTGCTGCGGGCCCATATGGCGCTGCAGACCGAGACAATTGCGGCGGATGATCGCGATTTTTTCCAGGAGCTTGTCGGTATCACCACTGGATTCGGCCGCTTCTAGCAGATCAATCTGGTCGTTCATACCGACGATCGACCGGTTCATCCGGATAATCATGAATTCCGTCAACGATGTGACCAACGCCCCTGCGTCGTGCGGACCCTTGCCAGCGTCGATTAGCGCCAAGGTATCACGCGGTGTCTGGAGTGGTTGACGGCGCAGGCTGACCAGCCGTTTTCCGTCAGACCATATCTGCATGGAAACCATGTCTTCGGGATCGGCCCCCGGATTGAAGTTAATGCCCCGCAGGGTGGACACCAGCGTTTCACCTTCGCGAAATGCCCGTGGGCGCGTTTCATCGCTGACCAGCAATTCCGCAGTTGTCCGGGGAATGTGAAGTTCGCTCTGGAGCAATTCACTTACGCCGGGTTGGGTGCGATTGAGATGGACCCACAGCACTTCGCCCAGTGCACCAGGCTGCCACTGCAGCGCCTCCGGCCACTCAATAGGCCTGCCGCCCCCCTTTCCATCCAGCACCCTGCCAAACAGGAGGGGTGTGTTGTCAGTTCCGGCGTCCGTCAAAAATACTGTGTCAGGCATTTCGGCGTTGTCGCGGATCAGGCAGATCAAGGCAATCCCCCCAGATGGATGGCGCTTTTGGCATGCGAGTCTCGATCTTGGTCTTTCACCTGCAACCTATTCGCTCTATAAGGCCGTTATGTCATCAATCAGACCATGGCGCGATATTGAGCGCCGCAAGAGCCGCCAGATCATGGTCGGCAACACGCCGGTGGGCGGCGATGCGCCGATCACGGTGCAGACCATGACCAACACACTAACATCGGATGCGGCGGCGACCATCGACCAGATCCGCCGCTGCGAGGATGCAGGCGCGGATATCATCCGCGTGTCCTGCCCCGATGTGGAAAGTACCGCTGCGCTGGGCAAAATCGTCAAAGCGGCGCGGGTACCGTTGGTGGCGGACATCCATTTTCACTACAAACGTGCGTTGGAAGCGGCCGATGCTGGCGTAGCCTGTCTGCGGATCAATCCGGGCAATATCGGTTCAAGCCAGCGGGTGGCCGAAGTGGTTCGCGCCGCCAAGGCCAATGGCTGCGCGATCCGCATCGGGGTCAACGCAGGCAGTCTCGAGAAGGACTTGCTCGAAAAATACGGTGAGCCCTGCCCCGAGGCACTGGTGGAAAGCGCGCTCGACCATATCAAACTGCTACAGGATCACGATTTCCACGAATACAAAGTCGCGGTGAAAGCCAGCGACGTATTTCTGGCGGTTGCCGCCTATATGCAATTGGCCGATGCGGTCGATTGCCCGCTGCATCTGGGCATAACCGAGGCAGGCGGCCTCATCGGCGGCACGGTGAAAAGCTCCATCGGTATGGGCAATCTGCTGTGGGCCGGGATCGGTGATACGATCCGCGTGTCCCTATCGGCAGAACCCGAGGAAGAAGTCCGCGTCGGATTTGAAATCCTCAAGTCATTGGGCCTTCGGACCCGCGGCGTAAGGGTGGTTTCCTGCCCGTCTTGCGCGCGGCAGGGGTTCGATGTGATCCGTACGGTACAGGCGCTGGAAGAACGGCTGCAGCACATCAAGACTCCGCTATCGCTGTCCGTCCTTGGCTGCGTAGTCAACGGCCCCGGCGAAGCGCGCGAAACCGATATCGGCATCACCGGCGGCGGCAATGGCAAGCATATGGTGTATCTGTCAGGTGTGACTCATCACACCGTGCAATCAGAGGCTATGCTCGACCATATCGTCAACTTGGTCGAAGCCAAGGCGGCGGAATTGGATGCGGCGGCAGACGAAGCAGCCAAGATCGCCGAACCGGCAGAATAAAGGTCATCAACCGACCATTAATGGGAGGTCTTTGATGGCCGAAGCAGAAACCGATTATCTGATCATTGGTGCTGGCGCAGTGGGCCTGGCGTTTGCCGATACGCTGCTGGATGAAGATCCCGATTGCCATATCACTATTATCGATAAGCACGCCAAGCCGGGCGGGCATTGGAACGATGCCTATTCTTTTGTCGCGCTGCACCAGCCGTCGGCCTTTTATGGCGTCAATTCGATGGAATTTGGCGATGATGTGGTGGACGATCACGGGCCGAACAAGGGCCTATTTCCGCTTGCCAGCGGGACTGAAGTTTCCGCCTATTTCTCGCATCTGATGAACCGCCGCTTCCTGCCGAGCGGACGGGTCAGCTATCATCCATTGTCCGAATATCTAGGGGCCGAGGGCGGCGTTGGCCGGTTCAAGTCGATCCTGTCGGGCAAGGAAAGCATGGTAAAAATTCGCCGCAAGGTGGTGGACGGGACATTCTACAAAACCTCAGTTCCTGCGACCCATAAACGGAAATATGATGTCGCCGATGGTACCCCGCTGGTTATTCCCGGTGAACTTCCCGATCTGTGGATGCGCGACGACGATTTGCCGGGCCATTATGTCATCCTCGGCGCGGGCAAGACAGCAATGGACGCTGGCGTTTGGCTGCTGGAAGCCGGGGTTGAACCGGACAAAATCAGCTGGGTGCGCCCCCGCGATTCCTGGTTGATCAACCGCACCTATACCCAGCCGGGCCCTGATTTTTTCGAAGCCGTGGTCGAAAACCAGATTGCGCAGCTGAACGCCGCCGCCACCGCCGAAACAGGTGACGCTATGTTCGAGATGCTGGGCGAGAAAGGCTTCATGTTACGCCTTGATCCCACGGTAAAACCGGAAATGTTCCATTACGCGACCATTTCGGAAGGCGAAGTCGATCTTCTGCGCAAGATCACACGAGTAATCCGGCACGGGCGGGTGCAGGCTATCGCGCCGGGCAAGATGGTTTTTGCAGGCCAGGAAGAAACGGTGCCGAACGATGCTTTGTTCATCGATTGCACCGCAACTGCGGTCGATTTTCACGAATATAACGCCCATGTGCCGCTGTTTGACGGGGACCTGATCACCCTGCAGGCGCTGCATGTGCCGCTGGTAACGCTGAGCGCCGCTGTGGCTGCATTTCTCGAGGTTAATTTCGATGATGACGAGGCCAAAAACGCGCTCGCCCGTCCAGGGCCGCTGACCGATACGCCGGGCACCTATGCGTTGGCGTTCATGACAAATATGATGAACCGCGGGGCGTGGTCGCAAAACCCGAAAGTCAGCGCTTGGTTGGCGAAATCGCGGCTTGATCCGACAGGTTCGACGATTGCCAAGCTGGCTAAGGAAGGCAGCCCCAAATTGGCCGCATTGGGCCCATTTCAGTCGGCGATTGCGCGGGGCATGCCCGGTCTCCAGCGGCTTGCCGTGGCGGCGCGCGCGGAGCATGAGGCAAAATGAGCAGATTTGCTGGCGTATTGCTGTTGGCGGCTCTGGTGCTGCCCGGTTTGAGCAGCTGCACCACGATTGGCGACGTGTCCGCCCATCCAGAAGCGCGTGCCTATGACGCGACCCGTTACGCCTCCGCCGATGTCGACGCTGCGCTGGCAAACGCAGAGCTTTCGGGCAAACATGTGCTGCTGGTGATGGGCGCGAACTGGTGCCACGATAGCCGGGCATTTGCTGGCTGGATGGAAACTCCGCGCTTTGCGTCGATGTTAGCCGAACGTTACGAGACCATTTTCGTCAATGTCGGCATGCCGCAGACTGGCGATGGTCATAACACCCAGATCGCGCGACGCTTCGGAATTGAAGAAATAACCGGGACCCCGACTGTGCTGGTCATCGCGCCGGATGGTACCTTGGTAAACGGCGACACCGCAGGGAGCTGGCGCAACTCAGCTACCCGCAGCGAGAACGCAATCTTCGATGAATTGGCGCGCTTGGCCAATTCAGAAACACATTCACCTTCCTGATAGGATTAGTTAGGTAGGTAGATGGAATGAAACGGCGTGAACTTCTTACCGGCGGCGTGACAGCCGCCCTCTCGCTGGGCCTGGCTGCCAGCCCAATCCTTGGCGGCGCACGGCGTATATATGCGCAAGCATCGCCGCTGGGATTGCGTGACCGAAAATTATTCGAAATTGCCAAGGGGCAGCAAGAAAAGGCGGGCAGCCTGCTATGGCGCACCGATTATGTCGGAATCGCCGATTTTGGTCTGCGTTCGTCTGAGCCTCGGTTCCATTTCGTCAATATGGAAGCGGGCCGGGTCGATTCCTATCTCGTCAGCCACGGTGACGGGTCGGACCCGGAACATGATGGCTGGCTGAACTGGTTTTCAAACCAAGACGGATCACATTGCACCAGCAAAGGCACCTTTATGACCTATGGCTGGTACACTGGCCGATACGGAACATCGATCCGATTGGAAGGGCTGGACCCGAGTAATTCCAACGCGCTTGACCGGGCGATTGTGATGCACCGCGCCAAATATGCCGAGCCGGAATTTCTCGCCAAATGGGGCAGACTTGGCCGGTCGAATGGTTGTTTCGCGATGGGTGACGCCGAATTCAAGCTGGCGTTGATAAATTTGGGGGGCGGCCGCGTGCTCTACGCCGACAGTTTGGGACTGCGCGCCGATGGCAGCGTTATACCGGAAGACCAACGTCGGGAAATCGAAGTGCTCATGCCAGAAAACCCCACCGGGATTGAACAGCTCAATCCCGGTGTCTATTAAGGGCGAGCCGAACACTAAACGGCATTTGAGCGGACTTACGAAGTCCGTAGATCATCCTCAATTACAATCACCTGCTCACCCGTTACGCGCGACCGGTTCGGTTTGCGCGGAGCTTCCAGGCTTGCGAGCACTGGCGCGTCGCGGTCGTAAATATCGGCGAAGGTCGACAGTTTTCCGTCGATATCCTGCGCCATGGTAAAATAGGTGATGTAAACCGGCATCTGCTTTTGAAAGCCGACTTTGGTATATTCGCCGCCCTTGATCAGATCGACGCCTTCTTCTGCGGTCAGCCCGCCTTGGAGGATCGCCAGAGTAATCGCCAGTTCGGTGGCGCGTTCGGTCCGAATGCAGCCATGGCTCAACGCACGATTGTCGTTGGCGAACAGGCTGCGCGACGGTGTATCATGCAGGAAAATCGCATGGCGATTGGGCATGTCGAGCTTCATCAAACCCAGCGAATTGCCCGGTCCGGGTTGCTGCACCACACTGACCCAGCCATTTTCACCCTTGGTCGCTTTGTAACCGGCACGCTGCGCCCATGCCGGATTACCAAGCACCTTCGCACCCAAGCCTTCGCCCTTGACGATCGATTGCGGCACCGTCCAGGTCGGATTGAAAATCACCCCTTCAACGCTTTCCGCCAATTGCGGCGTCGCGGTGCGGCCAGGTTTGCCAACTACGGTCCTGTAGGTGCGTACGATCTTGTCATTGACCGTCAGCCGAAGCTCAAACTCGGGTACGTTGGTCATCAGATACTGGCTGCCCAAATCACGGGCGAGCCAGCGCCAGCGGTCCATATTGGCGCGGATCAGCTTGCGCTTTGCACTTTGCGCCTTGGGAGTCTTGGCAAGCTCCTCCTTCAGCCGCGCATAATCAGGATGTTCCGGCATAATCCGCGCCAATGTGCCAGTCAGATCACCGCTAGCCAGCGCATCGCTCATCAACGTTGAAGTGGGATAGCGGTCCGCATCGGGATCGAACACAAACCATTGTTTGCGCGCATCCATCGGGGTGCGGCCATCGCGGAGATCCTCAATCAGGAACGCAAAGCTCTGGCTGGCGATTTCATCGAGCTGCTCACTGGGTCCTGCATCAATTGCAGCACGCAGGCCGGCAAGGTCATAATCCGCTGGATTCAGCCCCTCTGCGCCGACTTTTTCAGCAATTGCCAACAGCGACTTGGCATTCTTCACCGACCATGGCTGTGTCAGCGAGGGAACTTCTTGCACCACCTCCTGCGAAAACGCTTCGGCAACGCTCTGCGGTTTGGCTATCGGGCCGGATACAACGACGTCGCTTTCCGCCTCTAGCGGTTGGCTGGGAATGGTCTTTTGCGTTGCCGACTTTTCAGGTGGCAGCAAATCCTTTGGCGCGGATTGCTGGGCCAGCAGGGCGCCTGGCACTGACAAAGTAGCGGCTGCAACAAGCAAAGAGAAACGCATCGAATTCTTCATAAATATCCTTAGCCCCAGTGGCAAAATAAGCGCTCGGCGAGGTGGTCGAATCGCAAAATAGCCTGAATTGAGCCACTTCATCAACCATCGCGCCTGTATCTTTGGTGAATCGCCCAAAATCAGTGCGCTAATGGCGTCGCCCATAGTGACGGTACGCCGCATTGGGGATATGCGCGGGCCATGCCGAAGTTTCGCTCCTTCCTGCCATTTTTAGCGGCATTGTCTGGTGTTGGCTTCCTGTCGTTGATGGATGCCTACATGAAGAGCGCTGCACTTGCGTCCGGAGCCTATAGTGCCGCGGTATTTCGCTCAGCAATCGCCGCCAGCATTATTGCGCCGATCTGGATTGGGAATGGCGGTCGTTGGCCAGAACGTAAAGTTCTGAAACTGCATCTTATTCGCGGAACAGTTTCGGCGTTTATGGCACTCAGCTTCTTCTATGCGCTAACCAAACTTCCAATTGCGGAAGCTATTGCGATCAGCTTCATCGCACCGTTGATGACGTTATATCTTGCGGCAGTCTTACTCGGTGAAAATATCCGCACCGAGGCAATTGCTGCGTCAATTCTTGGCTTGGCGGGCACAGCCGTGATCATCAGCGGGCGGCTTGGGGGCGCGGAATATGATGCGGAGACCATGAAAGGCCTCGGCGCAATCCTGTTTTCAGCGCTGCTATATTCGTACAATTTTATCATTATTCGCCAACAAGCGCAGGTTGCCAGTCCAGTTGAGGCAACGACATTCCATAGCGGGGTCGCCTGCGTGGTGCTGTTACTGTTCGCGCCATGGTTTTTGGTGGTCCCGCAATGGGAACCATTGACGGATATTGCGATGGCTGCAATCCTGACGCTGATGGGCGCGCTGCTGATCACCTGGGCCTATGCAAGGGCGGAAGCACAATCACTGGTCCCGATGGAATATAGCGGATTTTTGTGGGCTGCCCTGTTTGGCTGGCTGTTTTTTCGCGAGGAAATAACTGTCATGACAATTGCGGGGACGGTGTTGATTATTATCGGGTGCTGGATTGTCGCGCGGGCACGCCCGAAGGTGCCGCAAACCGAACAAAGCGCACTTTAGCCGCCCATTCGGGATCGAAAAGCCAAAAATCTCGCCGATTCATGGCGTTTCACAGGGCTATCACCCTTGACCTCAAGCGCCTGAACGCGCAGTGCCAGAGTGCATTTTTAGCGCCCAAACAGGCGGATCTTGCAGGCAATCGCCGCAAGATCACCGATAGGGCCGGAAACACCCTTGAAAGGACCCAGCGCAGCATGACCCAGGTCGGAAAAGACACGTTAGGCGCCCGCAGCACAATGACTGTCGGCGGCAAGGAAATTGCCTATTATTCGCTCGCGAAAGCGGCGACGAAGATCGGCGATATCAGCCGATTGCCATATTCATTGAAAGTGCTGCTGGAAAACCTCCTGCGGTTCGAAGATGGCGGCTTCACGGTTTCCGAGGAGCACATTCAGGCGGTTGCCGATTGGCAGAAAAATCCGGTTACCGGCAATGAAATCCAGTACCGGCCAGGCCGTGTGCTGCTGCAGGATTTCACCGGTGTACCCTGCGTGGTCGATCTGGCTGCAATGCGCGACGCAATTTCCAAGCTCGGCGGCGATACACAGAAGATCAATCCGCAAGTGCCCGTTCATCTGGTGATCGATCACTCTGTGATGGTCGACGAATTTGGCCACCCCAAGGCGTTCGAACATAATGTCGAGATGGAATATCAGCGGAACGCCGAACGTTACGATTTCCTCAAGTGGGGCTCCAAAAGTCTGAGCAATTTCAAGGCTGTACCTCCGGGCACCGGCATTTGCCATCAGGTCAATCTGGAAAACATCGCGCAATGTGTGTGGACCAGCGAAGACCCGAGCGGCGCGACCGTGGCCTATCCCGACACCTGCGTCGGCACCGACAGCCACACCACCATGATCAACGGCCTGGCCGTCCTGGGTTGGGGCGTCGGCGGCATCGAAGCTGAAGCGGCCATGCTCGGCCAGCCGATCCCGATGCTGATCCCCGAAGTTATCGGCTTCCGCCTCTCCGGCGCGATGCCGGACGGCGCGACCGCCACCGACCTGGTGCTCACCGTCACCCAGTTGCTCCGCAAGAAGGGCGTCGTCGGCAAGTTCGTCGAGTTCTACGGCCCGGGCCTCGCGGGCCTGACCCTGGAAGACCAGGCGACCATCGCCAACATGGCCCCGGAATACGGCGCCACCTGCGGCTTCTTCCCGGTGACGAAGGCCACCATCGACTATCTGCGCGCCACCGGCCGTGAGGCCCACCGCGCCGACTTGGTCGAAGCCTACGCCAAGGAACAGGGCATGTGGGTCGAGGCCGGTGATCCGGACCCCGTCTTCACCGACACCCTGGAACTCGACCTCGGCTCCGTCCTGCCCTCGCTGGCCGGCCCGAAGCGTCCGCAAGACCGCGTGCTGCTCTCCGACGCCGCCGCCGAGTTCAAGTCGGCCCTGGCCAAGGACTTCGGCAAGCCGGAAGGCGAAGCCCGTATCCCGGTCGTCGGTGAGAAGTTCGACGTCGGCCACGGCGACGTGGTGATCGCCGCGATCACCTCCTGCACCAACACCTCCAACCCCTCGGTGCTGATCGCCGCCGGCCTGGTCGCCAAGAAGGCGATCGAAAAGGGCCTGAAGGTGAAGCCTTGGGTGAAGACCTCGCTGGCCCCTGGCAGCCAAGTCGTCACCGACTACCTGAAGGCCGCCGGCCTGACGAAGTCGCTGGACGCCCTCGGCTTCAACCTGGTCGGCTACGGCTGCACCACCTGCATCGGCAACTCGGGCCCGCTGCCGGAAGCCATCTCCGACGCCGTCAACCAGGGCGACCTGGTGGCCTGCTCGGTGCTCTCGGGCAACCGGAACTTCGAAGGCCGCGTGAACCAGGACGTGCGCGCCAACTACCTGGCCTCGCCGCCGCTGGTCGTCGCCTACGCTCTGGCCGGTTCGATGAACATCGACCTCGCCACCGAGCCGCTCGGCGAGGGCAAGGACGGCAATCCGGTGTTCCTGAAGGACATCTGGCCGACCTCGGAAGAAATCGCCGTGCTGCAACGCAAGCACGTCACCCAGAAGATGTTCGCCACCCGCTACGCCGACGTCTTCAAGGGCGACAAGAACTGGCAGGGCATCAAGGTCGCCGGCGGCCAGACTTACGCCTGGGACATGGGCTCGACCTACGTCCAGAACCCGCCCTACTTCCAGAACCTGAAGATGGAGCCGGAGCCGGTCGTCGACATCGTCGAGGCCCGCGTGCTGGGCGTGTTCGGCGACTCGATCACCACCGACCACATCAGCCCGGCCGGCAACATCAAGGCGACCTCGCCGGCCGGCGTCTACCTGCGTGAGCACCAAGTGCCCGCCACGGAGTACAACTCCTACGGCGCGCGTCGCGGCAACCACGAAGTCATGATGCGCGGCACCTTCGCCAACATCCGGATCCGCAACAAGATCACCCCGGAAATCGAAGGCGGCGTGACCAAGCACTTCCCGTCGGGCGACGTCATGTCGATCTACGACGCGGCGATGCGCTACCAGTCGGAAGGTCGTCCGGCGGTGGTGTTCGCGGGCAAGGAATACGGCACCGGTTCGTCGCGCGACTGGGCGGCCAAGGGCACCAAGCTCCTGGGCGTGCGCGCGGTGATCGCCGAGAGCTTCGAGCGTATCCACCGCTCGAATCTGGTCGGCATGGGCGTGCTGCCGCTGCAGTTCACCCAGGAAGGCTGGCAGAAGCTGGGCCTGACCGGCGAAGAGATCGTCACCATCCGCGGCCTGACGGAGCTTTCGCCCCGCAAGCAGCTGACGGTGGAGATGTATCGTCCGTCGGACGGCCGCATCGCCCGCTTCCCGGTCCGTTGCCGGATCGATACGCCCACCGAGCTTGAGTACTTCAAGAACGGCGGCGTCCTGAACTACGTCCTGCGCAACCTCGCGCGTTCGGCGGCCTAAGGCCGATGCCGGACCCCTCCCACACCCGGGAGGGGGACGACGAAATGGTGGAGGGGGCCCGCCGTCGCGGGCCCCCTCCGTCGTTCGCCCACCCTGTCTCTAAGCTGGTCACACCTTGTTGAAGCCCAAACCGCAGGGAAGTCCGCTTAATTGCGCCACGATGCGTAAGGCCGCGCTTTTCAGCCTCCTCCTGTGCGCCCTGCCGCTCTCGGCGACTGCGAAGTCGCCGGTGGTGGTCGAGTTGTTCACGGCCCAGGGCTGCGCCTCCTGCGGGGAGGCCAACGCCTATCTCGGCAAGCTGGCCGAGCGGCAAGGCGTCCTCGCGCTCACTTTCCCGGTCGATTACTGGGACTATCTCGGCTGGTCGGACACCTTCGCCAAGCCTGAGTTCACCGATCGTCAGAAGGCCTATGTGAGGCGCCTGGAGCTGCGCGAGCCCTATACGCCGCAGATGGTGATCGATGGTCGCGCCCAGGCTGGCGGCCTGCAGACCGATAAGGTCGAGCGGCTGGTCGCTCAGGCCGCGAAGTCGGAAACCCCCTCGCCGGACATGGCCTTTATCGGCCCGCGCCGCGTCGATGTCGGATCAGGGCCGGTTCCGCGCGGCGGAGCCGAGGTCTGGCTGGTGCGCTACGAGCCGCGCGAGCAGGACGTGGTGGTCAAAAAGGGCGACAATCGCGGCCAGACCGTCGCGCACCATAATGTGGTCCGAGAGATCCAGCGCCTGGGCGTCTGGCGCGGACGCCCCACCGCCTACCGCCTGCCGAACGCCGGCGAAGATGGCCTGGCCACCGTGGTTCTCGTCCAGGCCAAGGACGGCGGCCGCATCCTGGGCGCCGCCCGGAAGAACTAGAGCGCTTTCCGGCGAAGCGGACACCGGTTCGACGCCAGAAATCGCGACAAAACAAAGAGATAGAGCGCAGCTCCGATTCTACCGGAGCGAATAGCGCTCTAGGCCGCGCCGGGTTCAGACCCGCATTTCAAGACAAGCATAGCCCAGACACAGCGAAGCCCGCGCGGGAGGGGGGAGGGACCGCGCGGGCTTGCATTGGGGTGTGCTCTATGAAGAAGCG
>JBBKWK010000235.1:0-15723 GCA_037968915.1 Pontixanthobacter sp. | reverse complement strand
TCGGGTTCTTTGCATCGGAATGTTCGGCATAGCCACTGGGCGCGCGCAGCTTGCAATATCCAACCAATTTGCCCGCATCTTCCGCCAGCCGGTGAATATATTCCGGCGCGGCAATTTCCATTGCGACTGCGCCTTCGGAATAGGCTTGCTCGAGGAAAGTCTGCAAATCTTCCGGCCGATAAAGGTCTTCGAATGCCGCACAAAAACTCTCCCGGCCAAGCGCGGCGAGGGCAGGGACATCGTCCACAGAAGAGGGGCGCAGAATCATCATTCTACGCCCCTACTATCTATTGATGCCGGTTTGAAGCCCGGCAGCGGTCCCGTTTATTTCTTGATTGTAGGTCCGCCGTCCAGCTGTTCCAGCTTGCGTGCGGCCCATTCGCGGCCACCCAGTCCGAAGGCCAGAGCGCCAGCAACCGACATGCCCACCACAATCGCGGTGAAGGCTGTTTCGGTAATAATCGCACCGACGCCGGTATATTGCAGACCCACGAAAGTGAACAAGATGATGGTCGCCCAGCGCACAATCGTGCCGGCCATGGATCCACCATCGGATCCGCCGATCACCTTCGCCAGCAGATTCGCAATCAGGAACCCGACCCCGATCACAACTGCGCCGAACACCACGCGGCCGCCCAGTTCAAGCACCTCGTCGAGGATCGCCGTCAACTCGGGGAAGCCGAGCATACGGGTTGCCGCAATGGCGAAGAACAGCACGATGGCGATTTGTGCCACGCGGGCCAGGATCGAAGTTGCCGTGGTGCCTTCGGGCAGCAACTCAGTTGCGCCCAAAGCCCGGTCAACGCCAAGCCCGGTCAGCACGTCCGAAAGGATCTGCGCCACGAACTTGCTGATCATGTAGCCAAGGCCGAGCAGAATTGCCGCCCCGATCACGTTTGGTATTGCGTTGAACACCATCTGCAGCATGCTGCTGGCTGGTGCCGAAACGCTTTCCAGACCCAGCGCATCAAGCGCCAGGATCGAGATGAAAATCACGATGATCGCGTAAAGGATCGTGCCAAGAGTCTTGCTGATCGTGCTATTGCCGGTGGCAGATTCCATGCCGCCGCGATTTGCCCATTTGTCGAATTCGACCGTCTGCAAAGCAGTTACGGTAAGGTCACGAACAATCCGCGCAATCATCATGCCGACAAAGAACAGCAGGCCTGCAGCAAGCAGGTTATCGGCAAAGCCCATAATCGAATTGAGCAGAGTCTGGATCGGATCCATCACCCCGGTCAACTTAAACACATTCAGTACTGCGAGCAGGCCGAACAGCCAGACCAGCAGGCTGATTATACTACCCAGGGATTCGCCCAGGCTCTTGCCGCTTCCCGTATCGCGCTGAAACAGCGTTACATTGTCGACCAGCTTGGCAAACGCCCATTTGGCTGCCTTGGCCAGAAACCAAGTTGCGACAATAATCGCTACTGCGATACCCAACTTGGTGACGATCTCAATCGCCAGCCCTTGATCAAATCGATAATTACCTACTTGCATTTTGGTCCCCCTGTTATGTTTTCTTCATATGCCATTAACATGTTGAGCGGCCCAGCGAAAGGGTGGACACAAATGGCGTGGATAAGGTGTTCACGAAGTGTGCTTCCGTCTCGCCAGTCCTGTGCTAGCAATGCAGACATGATCCGCATCATCACCCGCTTCGTCCTGACATTCAGCATCCTGCTGGCCGCCCCGATCCACGGCCACGATAGCACCGAAAGCGTGCCGGGCTGGAGCTTTGCAATTCACGGCGGGGCAGGCACGATGGACCCGGACCGGATGACCGAGGAGCAGCAGGCGGAGTACGAGGCCGCGCTGCAAACCGCACTGGATGCCGGTGTCGCTGTGCTCCGCCGGGGCGGCAGCGCGATGGAGGCTGTGCAGGCGGCCATCGTACTGATGGAAGATGACCCAAAATTCAATGCCGGGCGCGGCGTGGTTTTCACCTGGGATGGAGCCATTGAGATGGATGCTGCGGTGATGGATGGACGCGACCGTTCGGCGGGCGCGGTTACCGGGATCACCAGCGTGCGGCATCCAATCCTGCTCGCCGATGCGGTCAGGCTGGATGGCCGCCATGTATTCCTGAGCGGGGCCGGGGCCGAGGAATTTGCCGCTGACAGGAATTTTGAAACCATGCCGCCCGAATGGTTCGCTACCCAATCCCGCCGCGATGCACTGGACCGGTTTAAGGCGGAAAAACTTTCAGCTTTGGATGTCGACCACAAATTCGGCACTGTCGGCGCGGTGGCTCTGGACAGTCAGGGCCATCTCGCGGCGGGTACGTCCACCGGGGGGATGACCGGCAAACGCTGGGGTCGGATCGGGGATGCTCCGATGATCGGAGCGGGGACCTATGCCGATGACCGGATATGCGCGGTTTCAGCCACCGGCGCGGGCGAATATTTTATTCGGGCAGGTGTCGCCCATGAAATCTGCGCCCGCATGCGGATCGGCGGCGAGGCACCACAGGCCGCTGCCGATGCAGTTCTGGCCGAGGTGAAGGTTCTGGGCGGCGACGGAGGAGTGATTGTGGTTACGCCCACGGGCGACGCGGTGTTCTCCTTCAACACGACCGGCATGTACCGGGGCCGCGCCACCAGTAATGGGCTGAATGAAGTGGCTATATTCAAGCAATGATTGCGAAAAACCAAGTGCTGTCCTTGCCTTTTTGTTTTTGACGCAAAATTAACGGTAGCTTGATTGACTTGATTGACGGACACTCGCATCATTTTCCTATTCGTGTTCTGGGAAATAACGGGATCGCCCTGGGATCGGACTAGCTCATGCATGGCGAGTATTCTGCGCGCCAGGCCGCTGATTAATCCAATGGGGAAATTCTATGAATATCTTACGTCACGCAGCATTGCTGGCTGCTTCTGCTACTCTCGCTTTCTCGGTACCTGCGATGGCACAAAGCGAATGGCCAATGACCGAAGGCGACTGGGTCGAGATCGGCATGATCTCGGTCAAAGATGGGCACAACCTCGACTACGCCAACTGGCTAGCGAGCAAGTGGAAGGCCAATCAGGAATTTGCCAAGTCCAAGGGCTGGATTGAATCCTATGAGGTCTTGTACAATGCCTATCCGCGTGAAGGCGAACCGGACATCTATCTGATGACACGGTTCAAGCAATTTGCGACCCCGGCTGAGAACGACGCGCGCGAGAAGGACTATCTCGCATTTATGAAAACGTCGACAGCAGAGCTGCAGAGCCAGTCTGGAAATCGGGCGGAATATCGCACTCAGATGGGCGCCATGCTGTTACGCAGCGCACCATTTCGTAAGTAAGGAATTGGCATCTTGCGGGCCGGACCATTTGCGTTCGGCCCGCACGATCTTGTAAACTGGTGCGGTTTAGCTGGCCGCAAATTGGGCAAGCACTTGGCCAACTTGCTGCAGGACATTTTCCGCCAGCGGATCGATACCATTGTGCGATCCCTTCGCCCGGTAATATGCGGCGAAGGTGAAGTCCGCGCCGCCGGGCGCGCTGGCGAAGCCGACATCGACGTAAAGACCGCCCATGCCGGGCCACAGCGAGGTGCCGGTCTTGTCGCCCGAGATCCAGCGATCAGGTAATCCCGCGCGAACCCGCTTCATTCCGGTCGCGGTATCGACCATCCATTGCCGCATGATCGCGCGGTTGGCCGGTGACAGAACTTCGCCAAACAGTATGAGCTGGAGGGTCATCGCCATCGCCGCCGGACTTGTTGTGTCACGCAATTCCCCCGGCGGAACATTGTTGAGTGCAGGCTCGGTCCGGTCGAGCCGGCTGGTCTGATCGCCGAAATCGCGCCAGAACTGCGTCAATCGCTCCGGCCCGCCCAGCCTGCCAAGCAGAATATTCGCAGCGGCATTGTCGCTGTATCTTTGGGCAGCTTCTGCCAGTTCCCGCAATGTGGCGCCTTCTGCCAGTCGTTTGGCGGTGAAGGGTGAGACCGACATCAGATCGCCCTCGGTCCAACGCAGCTTTTCGTTCGCGTCGAGTTCGCCTGCCTCGTCTAGCTTCAAGACAAGCGCCGCCAGCGACAATTTGAATGACGAGCAATGCCCGAACAATTGGTCGGCCTTGTAATCCAGCGTCCGGCCATTGGCGACATTGCGGATCGACACGCCCAGCGTTCCGCCAGCCGCCGCTTCGATGATCCGCAATTTGGTTGCAATTCTTCCCCCAGAGCTGGTGTCGAGCGGGACACAGGCTGCTAGTCCACTAGCGATAGTGCCAATCATTAAAGCTCGTCGGTCAAGCGTCACAGGGTCATCTCCATGCACATGCTGAAATCATCCAGCACATAGTTGCCGAAGGGCGGGCATTCCCGGAACCCGAATTTCTCATATAGCTTTCGTGCTGGCACGAACGGTTCGGCATTTCCAGTTTCCAGTCCCAGCCAGTGATAGCCGCGATGTTGGGCCTGATCGATCAGATAGACAAGAATGGCCTGCCCCGCGCCTTGCCCGCGAAATTCAGGGGCAGCGCGCATCGATTTCAATTCACCGCGCTCCGCATCAATTTCCTTGAGCGCCCCGCATGCGGCTAGCTGGTCATGACCTTGTTCAGAATGGGCCCATGCAGAAAAGAACGTCACATCGGGTTCGCGCAGGCGTTCAACCGGCATCGCATGGACCTTGCAGGCGGGAGACCAGCGATGCATTTCCTGCAGATGAAGGGAAAGCAATTCAATTGTTGCCGATCCTGTTAGATCATCACGGGCAATCCGAAATTTCTCGCTCATGACAATTCCCCGCTTGGCCGCCGATCAGGAAAACTTGTTCGCCTTCCGCTTGCCGAACCGCATGCCGCCTTCCAACCGCGCGCGCAATTGGCCGTAGAAGGATTCGAGGAAAGCCCGTTCATCGCCTATGCCGGGATTCCAACCGATCTTGCGGCAGATGGTTTCTGCCACTGCCTCAATCGCTTCGGGTTTCCCATCGCGGAGCACACGTTCCAGCGTTTGTAGCTCATATTCGCCGTAAATCGCCAGTTCCTCCTCGCCGAATCTATATTCGGCGCCGGTCACAACGCTAGAGCCGTTGCTGGCCGCACCTTCGGCGGAGAGCGCAGCGGCGAGCTTCGTGCGCGGAGCTTCGACCACCCACGTCCCCGCCACCAGATCGCCCGCACGCATGGCATCGCGGTTGAATACCGCAAACAACATAAACACCAGAAACCATGCCGTTGCTGCCACTCCGGCCGGTCCGCCTTCGCCGCTGGGCGCGGTCAGGACGAAGACCAGAGGCAGTAAGATTTCGATATCGCGCAATAGGTTGCGGGCAATCACCGCCTCCGCGCTCAGCCGCCCGCCATCGCGCGCTGCAACCCTAATGCCGACCAGCCGCTTGCCCGGTGTCGCCCCGCGAGGCCCCATCTCGAAACCCATGAAGTAGCCGTAACGAGCGAGGAACAGAAACAAGATGTAGATAATGATCAGGAATTCCGCTGCGCCGCCAGCACTTATGGCATCCTCCATGTCAGTGATCAGCCCACCAAATATCCAGGCGAGCAGCAGGGTAAAGACGATGATGGTGACAGTAATAATCAGGAAATCGATGATCAATGCCCCGGCCCGGGCCGAGCGTGCTCCCACTATAAAGGGCAGCGCGATACCCTCTGGTGTCACGACGGTCCGGCGGCGTTTCTCATTGACCGACTGATAGGTTGCGGGATGCGCGCGGCTCACGGTGCATCATCCGCGACAGGCGGGCGCCGGAAGGCGAAGAAATACCCTAGCCACAGCGCCAGCATGGTCATGCCGATCACAAAGCGCTCTGTGGCGCCAACCAATTGGCGCGGGAATGCCTCCAGGATGGCCGCGAAGATCAACATGAACACGACGCCTGCCATGACCTGGGCTGCGCGTCTGCCGCTTTGAGCGGCCGCCGCCATAATCGACCGGTGTCCGGGAAGCGCCATCGATCGGCCGATATGAATTCCAGCTGCGCCCGCCAGCAGGATCGCGAAAAATTCGGTGGTGCCGTGGACGCTTAGCCACGCCGCAAATTCCCAACTCAAACCGGCATCTGAATATAGCCACCACATCGCGCCCAACACGGCCATATTATGCACCAACAGCATCAGCGACGGGACGCCAAAGGCGAACCCCAGCGCAAAGGCGAGGATGCAGACGCCCGCATTGTTGGTGAACAGCGACGCCGCGAATGTACTGAGACCCGACGCGCCTTGCTCCACCGCCAATGTTTGCAGCAGCACCTCGCGGCTGGCGCCGGGCACGCGGGTGTCAAGAAATTGGCCCGGGACCAGCGCGTAATACCATTCCTGATCGCGCGATACGAGCAGCCATCCCGTGATCGTGCCTGCGATCATCGCCGCCAGAGCGATGCACATGTCCAGCCATATCTCCCGCACTGACCGGCTGAGCCCGCCGCCCAAAAACCCGCGCAACCAACCGAAGAAACCTTGCCGCGGTCCGTACACTTGAAACCAGCCGCGTTGCACCAGCGATTCCAGATAGGCCAGCGTCGCATTATCAAGCGAAGTTTCGCGCGCAACCGCCAGGCTGGAGGCTGCCGTGCGGTACAATACGGGCAGGGCCAGTACATCTTCGTCCGACAATCCGCGCAGGCGCCCGCCTTCCATCCGTTTCAGGATTGCTTCCAACCGCTTCCAATCGCCTTCGCGTTCAAGCCGAAAACGGTCGGACCTGAGAGCCGCCGCCTCGATATCGGGCCCCACTTTCGCGGACGAGGAATCCAGGTCCTGTTTGCCGAACCAATGCCTGATCGCAGGAGCCTTCATCCGATTGCCCCCGAACGTTTGATATTCAGATACCTGTCAATCAGCCGGTAGCCGATCCGGTCCCACGGTGCCTCGATAATATCGACGCCCATTTGCCGCAATCTCTGCAACACCAGCGCACGTTGGCGCGCCAGCGTTTCGGCGCTGACCGCCATTGCCAGATCATTCAAAGTATCGGGCTGCGCACTGGTCAGCGCCGCGATCTCGGAATCTTCGATGGTCACGAATAACACCAAATGTTTCTTGACCAGTCGGCCGACGCTTTCGATCATCATTTCCGCCGCCGTGGGATCAGTGAAATCGGAAAAAAGGATCACCAGAGACCGGCGCTTTAGCCGCTCGGTCAGGGTCGCCAAGGCAAAGGTGAAATTGGGCTCCTCGGCATGGTAATCCAGGCTGGCCGCCGCGCTTTGCAATTGGGTAAAGGCGCGGCTGTCGGTTACAAAGGGCGTGATCACCTCGGGCCGCTGGGCAAAGCCGAACAGCGCCACTTTGTCCCCGCCCTTCAGCGCAACATAGGATGCTGTCAGCGCGGCGGTCACCGCCCGGTCGATCCGCGGCAGCCCATCGACAGGTTCGCACATCGCCTGTCCGAGATCGAAGGCAAACACGATCTGATTGTTGCGCTCGCTCTCATTCTCGCGGGCATAGAGACGTGTGTGGCGCGCGCTGGCCTTCCAGTCGATCCGGCGGCGATCCATGCCCGCTTCGTACTCGCTGAGCGCCTCGAACTGCGTTCCCTCTCCGCGTATCCGGCGGGCGATCAGCCCGAATTGCGCATCGCGCAGATAATTCTGCAATTCAGGTGAACGAACCGGAGCCAGATCGGGCCAGATGCGGATAGTTTCCTTCAAATCGCGGTGTACCTGCCGCGCACCAAGCCCCAACGGGCCAGCCCAGCGGAGCCATAGCTTGGTTATCTCAGCCGTTCCCCTGCGATTGGGCGACAGCATCGCGGAACCTTGCCAACTGGCAGTCCCGGGATCGAAATCTAGTGCAAAGGTAGTGGTGCCTGTGGGATCGAGCCGCGGATCAAATGCCACCGCTACCTCGGGTGACGACCTGCTGGCCCGGCCGGCAAATTCGGCCAGCACGGATATCGCCAGCGGTTCGCCCACTTCGGCATCGGTGGGCGCTTGCAACTTCCAATCGACCAGCCGCCCGGCGATCAATCCGTCCAGCAGAACCAGTACCAGCAGGGCTACCCCTGCTGCGGGCGCGACTACCCATGCCCCCGGCGCGGCGGCCGCGATAACGATAGCCAGCGGAGCTGCCAATGCAGTCAGCCAGGCAGCGCGTGCAGTAGGGAGAATGGGAAATTGCAAGCTGCGCGCCTTACCTATCGCGGCGCTTCGGTGTTTTCGACCATCTCGGCGACCAACGCCTCCATATCGCGCCCTTCGATTTCCGCAGCCGGGCTCAGCGTCAGACGGTGCCGCAATACAGAGGTGGCAAGCGCTTTCACATCGTCGGGAATTGCATAGTCGCGCCCTTCCAATGCTGCGCGAGCGCGGGCGGCGCCCGCCAGCACCACCGCAGCACGCGGGCTAGCCCCGATCGACAGGTCAGCGTTAATGCGAGTTGCGCGAATTAGCCGGACGACATAATCGGTCACTTCCTTGGCCATGGTCACCGCGCCGACCGCTGCGCTTGCGTCCGCCAATTTCGCGCCATCGGCCACCGCTGTTACCCCTAGATCGACCGGATTGCGCGGCCCATGGCGGTCACCATATCGAGTGACGATTGCGGCTTCTTCTTCCTCGCTCGGATAGGAAACCAGCAACTTGAACAGGAACCGGTCCAATTGTGCCTCGGGCAGCGGATAGACGCCCTGGTTCTCGATCGGGTTCTGAGTGGCGACAACCATGAAGTGATCGGTCAGGCTATGGGTTTCGCCGTCCAGCGTGACACGGCGTTCCTGCATCGCTTCGAGAAGTGCAGCCTGCGTTTTGGGCGGAGTGCGATTGATTTCGTCGGCCAGCAACAGGTCGCAGAAGATCGGCCCGCGCGTCAGGGTAAACTGGCTGGTCTGGAAGTTGAACAGATTCGATCCGAGAATATCGCCCGGCAGTAAATCGGGGGTGAACTGAATACGCCCGAAATCGAGGCCCAGTGCAGTGGCAAAGCTCTGCGCTAGGAAGGTCTTGGCCGTCCCCGGGGGGCCTTCGAGCAGGACATGACCTTGTGAAAAAAGCGCCACCAGCAAATGATCGACAGTTTCGTCCTGACCGATAATGGCCTTGGCTACCTCAACGCGTATTTGTGCAGCGAGGTTACGGACGCCGTCCAGTGTCATATTCATCGTGAAAGCTTTCTTTCGAGGGATCGAAGCGCGGATGCAGCGCGCAATAATTCGTGCGGTGTGCGGGCTTTGCGCAATTGGTGAAGGTGTTGGCTGAAGGGAGGTTCGTCCGCCAAACGGCGGTGCAAGGCGTCGTCGATCTGCCCGTCATCTGGTCTGTGCAGGCTGAGCACGGCAGCAATTCGCCCGCGCATCATCTCGGCATAGGGGGCAGATAGCAAATGCAGCCGCTTGGTCCGCTGGATCAAACTTGCACTATTGGCCACTAATTGCCGTTTGCCGAAGGCAATTGCCCGGCCCTCTGCCGTCGGAGGGCCGAACCTGCGGAATGCCCGCCAGCCGACCACCAGCATGGCCAGCAGCAAACATAGCGTCGCGGCCAGAAAAGGCGGCTTCATCGCCAGCGTCAGCAGGTTCTGCGATCCGCCAAGCCCGCTTTGGGTGAGATCGAAAGTGATCGGAAGATCAAGGCTTTCCATCGACAGGTCGACGATCCTGCGCGCCAATGCCGCGCGTTTGGGGTCGGCCATGCCGTAATTGTTGAATAGATCAGGCTCGGCCACAATAACCACGCCCCACTGATCATAATCATCTTCGCTGCCTTCAACTTGCCGCCCCGCCGCGCTCGCCAGATCGGGATAATAGCCGCCGTCATCGAAATATCCGACCAGCGTTTCGCCGTCCGAATCGCGCACTAATGGCACAATTTTCTCGCCGCTGATCGACAGGCTTTGGGTCCGGTCAGGCAGATTTCCGGTGCGGCCTAGCCCGCGCCAGTCTGGGCCGCCCTTGGCCAGTTCTGTGATGCTGCCTTCGATCGCCAGGTCACCGTCCAGCTCTTTCAGCCAGGAGGGTTCGAATGTTCCGCCCAGCACCACCCAGCCTTCGTCCTTTTTGACATCCCAGGCATCGGGAACCTTTGAAACAGACCATTTCGGCAGGATCACTAATGTAGGGCCTTCGAACCGGCGATCTTCGATTACTTTTTCCAGATCTGCTGCGTCCATTGACGCGGGCGGGGTCAAAATCAGCAGAGCATAATCGTCGAGCGCGCCCGGGCTGCGGGACAGGCTGACTTTGTGCCCGTCATCCTCCAGCAATTCGGCAATGGCCGCATAACCATTCAGCCCCTTGGCCGCCGCATGGCCGCCGCCATCATTAGCGTTACCGGTTTGGCCGGTGCCGATGAAATAAAGCGTGGCGAAGAAGGCCAGCGCGCCGAACAGCACCAGTGCCAGCATTATTTTTGGATTGAACGTCGGGGCTGCATTTGTGCTCATGACGGATCGCCTGACGATCGAGCAAGCGCATGGGCCGAGAGGTTTGCTAGCGCAAACTCCGCATAGGCATCGCGGGCGGCCTGCCAATCCTCCGCTCCCAGACTGCGCAAGGCGAACAGGCTACGCTCGACCCGGGTGGAGATGGCTGAAAATGCACTCCGCGCGGATTCGGGCAGTGCAGGCAAGGCGGCAATTTCCCGTGCGGTGGACGAGGGCTCCACCCAATTTGGCCGGGCCTTGGCAATTTGGGCGACGCTGCGTTGTAGCAGCATATGGGTCGCCTCGTCGAACCGTCCCTCCGCAGCCAGCAGGTCGGCATCTTCGAGCAGGGCCAGCGCATCTTCGCGGCGCGGTACCCAGGCTTCCTCTTCGCCGCCACCTTGCGTACTGTTCCGTTCGATCAGAGGCGCAATCAATTGATAAAGCAGATAGAGTATGGCCGCGATCGCCAGTGCAAGCAGCACCCATTTCAATACAGGCCAGGAATCGCCCAAGAACCGGCCAAGCGGCGCAAACAGATCCGCCAGCCATTTGCCGAGGTCTTGCAGCCAGCCAGGAGGCTCGGGCACCTTCGGCGGTTCTACCGGAGCATATTGGATCGACGAATCGGACCTGACGGCTTGCCAGCCTTGCGCCGCGGTATCTTTGCCGCTCGCATCGATTTGCCCTGTTCCGACCGTCACAATCTTGTTGGTGGCAGAGCGTAGAGCGGCGGGCAAGCCATTGAATTGCCTAACTGTGCATGCCTAACCCCGGGGCCGGGCCTGGCGATAGCTGCCGAGCACCCGCAATTCCTTGCAATGAAATGCCAATTCTTCCAGCGCGCGATCAACCGCCGGATCGCCCGGCGCACCGATAATATCCGCGTAGAAAGTCGACGCGGCAAAACTTGCGCCCTTTTGATAGCTTTCCAGCTTTGTCATATTGACGCCGTTGGTAGCAAAGCCGCCCATCGCTTTATACAGAGCGGCCGGAATGTTCTTCACCTCAAAGATAAAGGTAGTCATCGCTGTTTCGCCCGCGAGGATCTGAGGATCCAGCTGCTCGCGAGCGAGAATGACAAAGCGGGTCATGTTGTCATGGGCGTCCTCGACTTTGTCCTGGACAACCGTCAAACCATAAAGATCGGCCGCCATCACCGGGGCAATGGCCGCAACATTGGGATCGCCCTTTTCCGCGACATAGGCCGCCGCCCCCGCCGTGTCGGCATGGCTCAGCGGCACAATTCCGCGTTCCCGCAGGAAGTGGCGCGATTGGCCCAGTGCTTGGGGGTGGCTATAGGCTACTTCGAATGGTCCCAGCGATCCATCGGGATGAGGCAACGCCATCAGTGCGTGGGTGATCGGCATGAAATGCTCGCCAACAATCGCCAGCCCGCTTTCCGGCAGCAGAAAATGGATGTCGGCCACCCGTCCGTTTTGGCTGTTCTCGATCGGAATAATCGCACTGGCCGCGCGGCCATCTTTCACGCTGTCCAGCGCATCTTCGAAACTGAAACACGGTAGCGGCAGGCATTCGGGTGCGGCTTCACTTGCTGCACGGTGTGAATTGGCGCCCGGTGAACCTTGAAAAGCCATTGCCTGCATCGGCGCAATAGCGGCAGCGGCTTGCATTTTTTCGACCAAGGCGAGTGCGGGGGCGGGGAAACTTTGCATAATGTGATGCGCCTAACCGTGCAGACCGCGCCCGGCAATGTTGAAAAGGCGGTATTGGTAATATTGCGATCGGTCCTGCGCTGGTTGCCGCTTCAAAGATTGCACCAGAGATTGCAATTGCCGCACTTGCAGTATCGCCAGCCTGCCCTTAAAGCGGCGCGCAAACCTCTTAACTGCAGAAACGCCGGATTTTTGACGTATGGACGATAGTTTTAACACCACTGCTGGATGGGTTCTTGGCGCCGGGATCATTGCTCTTGGCCTTAGCGCTGTAGGCTCACGGCTGTACCACGCGGACCGGGCAGAAGCGCCGGAAGAAGGCGGATACATTATCGAAGGCGCGGCCGAGGGTGATGGCGCCGATGCTGGCCCTTCATTGGCAACCTTGCTCGCTTCAGGTAATGCTGCAGCAGGCGCGAAGGTTTTCGCGAAATGTACTTCTTGCCATACGATCGCTTCGGGCGGCGCAACCGGTATCGGGCCGAACCTATACGGCGTTATCGGCACTGGAATTGGCAAGCATGCCCCTGGCTTTGCCTACAGCTCAGCGCTCTCGGGACTTGGCGGAAATTGGGATTACGAATCGCTCAACGCATGGCTTAAGAGCCCGCGTGCCTTTGCCAATGGCACGAAGATGAGCTTTGCCGGACTTGGCAGTGCGGAAGATCGCGCCAACGTAATTCTTTACATGCACGAGAATGGCGGCGGCCCAGCGTTCCCGGTACCAGAAGCCCCCGCAGCAGAGACGCTGGATGCGGCCCCGCTTGACGGCAGTGTTCCGGCCACCGAGACACTGAGCGGCGAGGCAGCCGGTGCGATGGCCGCCCCGGTCCCGGCTGGCTGAATTTCGTAATTGGTTTGTATTTCGAATGGGGCCTCGCAATTGCGGGGCCCTTTTCCATTGGGGATCAGTCTCGCTATGTCGCGCCCTTGAATCCCTGCGCCACGACATACCATTCGGACGATCCCTTGCGGCTTGCCGGCGGCTTGGCATGTTTCACCGTCGTGAAATGCTTTTTCAGCAAATTGAGCAATTCTTTGTCGGTTCCGCCCGCCAACACCTTGGCCACGTATGCTCCGCCGGGTGAGAGGTTTTCAACCGCGAACCACGCGCCCGCCTCAACCAGACCCATGGTCCGCAAATGGTCGGTTTGTTTATGCCCCACCGTATTGGCGGCCATATCGGACAGGATCAGATCGGGCGGCCCGTCCAGCGCCTGCTGCAGCGCGGCGGGGGCTTCATCATCCATGAAATCCATTTCGAAAATGGTCACCCCGTCAAGCGGTTCCGTGGGCAGCAGATCAATCCCGACAATCGCTGCCTTGGGGCTGACTTTGCGGACTACCTGACTCCATCCGCCCGGCGCAATACCCAGATCGACCACGCGTTTTGCGCCGCGCAGAAGGCTGAATTTCTCATCCAACTCGACCAATTTATACGCCGCACGGCTACGGTAGCCATCGGCTTTCGCTTGCTTGACATAAGGATCGTTCAGCTGCCGTTCCAGCCAGCGGACACTCGAAGCCGTTCGGCCCTTGGCTGTCCGCAAGCGTTTATCAGTATCGCGGCCCATGCGGCTCATGCTTGCTTGCTCCGTAAATTCAACACTGCCGCGCGGCTCTTCTCGCCTTCAACATCGGCGGCCATCAGGCTACGCAAGATGCCTTCGCGAATTCCGCGATCGGCCACGCCCAGCCGGTTCGCCGGCCAGATATCGAGGATCGATTCCAGAATTGCGCAACCTGCCACCACCAGATCAGCCCGGTCATTGCCGATACAGGGCAGGGTGCGGCGATCTTCCGGGGACATTCCTGACAGGCGCGTGCTGATCTCTCGCATTGATGCAGAGGGGACAATCAGCCCGTCCACCGCGCGCCGGTCGTATTGCGGCAGTTCCAGATGGAGGCTGGCCAGTGTTGTCACTGTGCCGCTGGTGCCAAGCAGGCGGATGTTATCAGCCTGCACACCAATCGGCTTAATCCGCTTTGCAAAATCGGCGAAACTCTCGGCCACCAACCGGCGCATTTCATTGTACCGTGCCAGCCTGTGATCCGCGTCGCCCTCTACAGTGCCGACCGTGTCAGTTAGTGAAACCACGCCCCACGGTACACTTTGCCAATCCAGGATATGCGGCACGGGTCCGCCTGGCTCGATCAGAATCAGTTCGGTCGATCCGCCACCAATATCGAAAATGACCGCTGGTCCGTCACCGCCTTCCAGCAGAATGTGGCAACCAAGCACCGCCAGGCGCGCTTCTTCTTCAGCCGTTATGATATCCAACATGATACCGGTCTCATCGCGCACCCGCTCGATGAATTTCATTCCGTTCGAGGCGCGGCGGCATGCCTCGGTCGCGACCGATCGGGCCAGATGGACATTTCGGCGGCGCAGTTTGTCGGCGCAGACCTGTAATGCGCCCAGTGCCCGGTCCATCGCAATATCGCTCAATTGGCCGGATTTCGCCAAGCCCTCGCCCAACCGGACAACCCGGCTGAACGCATCGATGACGGTGAAATTTTCACCCGATGGGCGGGCGATCAGCAAACGGCAATTGTTGGTACCCAGATCCAGCGCGGCATATGCCTGCCTGCGGGCCGGGACGGCGCGAGTGGATTGCTCATTTGCCGCATCGGTATTGCCGCCGCGGCTGGCATTGAAATTCGGCTGCGAGGGGCGCTTGTAGCGAAAATCTGCTACCTTACCGGACTTGTCGCCCTCGTTTTTGTCAGCCCTACTTTGACTGTCCGGCGGAGAATAATCCGCCATTGCACGTAAACTTTCTATTCCTCCCGCGAAAATGCCGCGGGGACCTGACCGTGACGCTAGCGAGCGAAAGCGGCGGGGGCAAGCAGATCAACCCAGCTTGATCGATATAGCAGCCTTGACGGCGCGCTCCTGCAAAACTAGATGCACCCTCGCTTTAAGCGATCTGCGGTCGGTAATATGATGTCCGTATGATCGCCGCCTGATGCCCTGTCGTCTAATGGTAAGACTACGGACTCTGACTCCGTTAATTGAGGTTCGAATCCTCACGGGGCATCCAGTTTCCTCTCATCATAAGTTAGCGATAAAACGCACTTGCCCTTGCCAGTGCGCGCCCGTAACGCCTTTGCATGAACGATAAAACACACGATCACGAGCTCAGCGCTCGTAAATTCTATCCCGCCGAAAAAGAGGCGGAATTTTCCAAATCAGTGCCCAACAGCACGCCGCAAACAGAGCATCCCGCATATCGGTTGGCGTTTCAGGATACCGACTTCCTGTTACGTGAGGAATTGCGCCCGGTTCGGTTCCAATTGGAATTGTTGAAACCGGAAATGCTGCTCGATGAAGCGGGTGTTGGCTCGACGCTGGTTATGTATGGTTCGGCACGAATCCCCTCACCCGAAACGGCAGAGGCGCTGGTGGCCAATGCCAAGGGTGACAAAAAAGCAGTGGCCGAACGATTGGCGGCTAAGGCGAAATACTATCAGATGGCTTACGATCTTGCCCGGATGGTAAGCGAGAAATCCATCGTTCAGGACGGCAAGCGGCAATTTGTGATCTGTTCGGGGGGTGGGCCGTCAATTATGGAGGCAGCCAATAAGGGAGCGAGCGATGCCGGAGCGGAATCAATCGGTCTCAACATCATCCTGCCGCATGAGCAGGCGCCAAATACTTATGTCACGCCCTATCTGTCGTTGAACTTCCACTATTTTGCGCTGCGCAAGATGCATTTCCTGCTGCGCGC
>JBBKWK010000234.1:0-14610 GCA_037968915.1 Pontixanthobacter sp. | reverse complement strand
GGTATTCATCGCGCCTGACGGCGATCACTACCGCACCCGGCTGACACATAGTCTCGAGGTTGCCCAGATTGGCCGGGTAATCGCCCGCGCTCTCGGACTGGACGAGGATCTGACCGAAGCGCTTTGTCTCGCGCATGATATCGGTCATCCGCCCTTCGGCCATGCGGGGGAGGAAGCGCTGTCGAAGGCAATGGCGGCGCATGGAGGGTTTGACCATAATGCACACTCGCTGCGGACGCTCATGCGGATCGAAAGCCCTTATTGCGATCATCAAGGCCTCAATCTGACATGGGAATTGCTGGAGGGGCTGGCCAAACATAACGGGCCCGTAACCGAGCCCAGTTGGGCTTTGGCGCAGCTCCATGCCGATTTCCCGCTTCAGCTTCACCAATTTCCTTCGCTGGAGGCTCAAGTTGCAGCGATTGCGGACGATATCGCCTATGACAATCATGACATTGATGACGGGCTGCGCGCTGGTTTCCTGCAGCTGGATGACTTGCTGACGATTGACTTCGTCGCGGACCAGTGGCGGGTCGTCGAAAACCGCTTTCCTAATGCACCGCTTGACCGGCAGTTGCGGGAACTTGTCCGGGGGCAAATCGGACTGATGGTGAATGACGTGATTGAACACACCCGCGTGGTAACTGCCGGGTATAGGACTGCAGATGATATTCGCGGCGCTGAACAGCCGCTGGGCACCTTCTCGCCCGCGATGCAGGCTGATGAGCGGCGCCTTAAGAAATTCATGTATGACCGTTTGTATTACCACCCGGACCAACAATTGACGGCGGAGCGGGCGTCCGAAGTTGTGTCACGCCTGTTTTCGGCCTTTGCCAAAGATGGTGGATTGCTAGGCGATGGATGGCGGCAGAGCCTGCCAGATGCCGAGCCGGACCGCAGTAGGCATATTGCCGACTACATCGCCGGCATGACCGACCGATTTGCGATCGACCAATGCGCGCGGATTTATGGCGAAGTGCCGGAGGGGTTAAGCAATGTCTAACGCGGCTTCTGTTCCGGTAAAGATTGCTCTTGTGGGCGCGACGGGGATGATCGGCCGCGCTGTGGTGCAGGCATGCACTGGCCGCGAAGATGTTCGGCTGGTGGCCATTGCCCGCCGGGAAATGAAACTGCCTGACGGGGCCAAGATGGAAATGTTCGTTGCCGATCCCGATCATTGGGAAGAGGTGATCGAAGCGGTGCAGCCGCAGGTGATGATCAATGCACTCGGCACGACGCGAAAGAAGTCAGGCGGAGACGATGAAGTTTTTCGCGCTGTCGATCACGATCTGGTGTTGGAAATTGCGCAAGCAGCGCAGAGGCAAGGGGTGCAGCGGTTCATTTCTGTCAGTTCAATCGGCGCCCATATTTTGGCAAAGACATTTTATTTGCAGGTGAAGGGCGAGGTCGAACGGGATCTGGCCAAGGTTGGATTCAGGCGCCTCGACATCTTGCGGCCCGGCCTGCTGCGCGGCCCACGCCCGGACGACCTTCGCTTTCTCGAGCGAATGGGAATTATTGCTGCGCCGCTTAGCAATCTGATGCTTCAGGGAGGATACCGGAAATATCGGGCGATTGGGGCGGAATCGGTGGCGGATGCGGCGTTGGCACTTGCACTGACAAAACCCGGGGGCCGCTTCGCGCACGATCACGATGCAATCCTGCGCATAGCGCAAACATTGCCGCAATTGGAACCCGAGCTGACGGCATAGAGCCCAACGCCAAAGAGGAATATCGACGATGTGGCAGGTAATTTTCGGTGCGGTGAACATCATCGCGCTGATCGGGTGGATTGTATTGATTTTCCTGCCCCGCAAGCCTTTGCCGCTGACGGCCGTTCTTTATCTTGGCGTGGGCCTGCTGTGTTTGATCTATTCCGCCGGGTTGATGTCACTGGTGACGGGTTTGGTGGACGGCGTGGGCCCGGCTGGGGTGGATGCCAATTTCTCATCCATCGAAGGGGTGCGGGGAATTTTTGCCTCTGATGGCGGAGTGACGATTGGCTGGACCCATTATCTGGCGTTCGATCTGTTCACCGGATTATGGATCGTCCGCGATGCAGATTCCAAACAATTCTCGCGGCTGATCCAGGCTCCGGTATTGTTCGCCACGTTGATGGCGGGCCCGCTGGGCCTGCTGATCTGGCTTGGCATCCGTGAACGGCGCGCCCGCCTGTATGGCCGGATGAAGAAATAATCTGCCGAAGTTAATTATCCGTAGAAGGTAACGTACCGGAACCAGATGCACTAACGCCCGCCGGATTGCTCCGACGGGCGTCTGTGCGACCCGAAAACGGGTTCTTAAATGGCGCGGTCTCCCGCTTCGCCAACTGATTCAATGTCCCGGCCAACACCCTTAACGGTGTTGCAAGCCGTGGTCGTAAAAGTAATTGCGGCAATGCCGATTGCGATGAGAATTTTTCGTGCCATCGTCTTTTTCTCCGAAAGTCTGCCCGAGAGTGGGAATAGACCTATTTAACGGCCGATCATGTTAATAGTTCCTTACTCTGCCAGAATCTGCCGCGCTGCATGCTCGGCTCGCCGCATTTTTGCCAAATGGTGTTCTCGCCAAGCAATGGTGATACCAGCAGCAATAATCAGTGGCGCGCCAATCCAGGTGGCGGCGGGTGGCAGTTGGTCGAAGATCGCGTAACCGAACAGGGTCGCCCAGATCAGTGCGGAATAATCCATCACGATCACGCTGGCGACCGCACCATAACGTAGCGCCGCCGTGAGCAGGAATTGTCCGAGAATCCCGAACAGTGCAAGCCCGCACAGCAGAGCCCACTGATAGGAAGTGTGACCCTGCGCCACGAACGGCATCGCCAACAACAATATCGGCGTGGTGAAGGCGGAAAAATAGAACACAATCGTCAGCGGGTTCTCCGTCTTGCCGAGGTCGCGGATCTGGATCGAAATCAGTGCAATCATAAATGCGGCGCTGAGTGACACCAGCGCACCGAGCAGCGGAATATTGCCTCCACCTGGCTGGGCAATCACGATAACACCGGCAAAGCCCAGCATCACAGCTGCCCAGCGATAGGGACCGACTTGTTCGCGCAGCAGGATCGCCGACAGGATTACAGCCCAGATGGCCGAGGTGAAGTTAAACGTGGTTGCCTCCGCCAGCGGGAGCAACAACACGCCGCCGAAATTCAGCACCATCCCGACAATCCCGAAAGCGGCACGCTTTCCGTGCAGCGCCAACCGGTCTGTCTTGAGCAGCAGCATTCGGCCACTGAAATAGAACCATGCGCCCAGCACGGGAATGGTGACAACCTGTCGCCAAAACAGGATTTCCAGCAGATGGACACCGCTTTCGCCCAGCAATTTGACGAATACCAGCATGAGCGACAAGACCAGCGCCGCACCAAGCCGGATTACCAATGCGAAAAGTGGTCTCTGTTCCGGCCCGTCGGTCATGGTCACGGCCTTAGGCGCTGACTATTTTAGTTCAAGCCGCTTCGCATTGGCATACCGGTTGCCGATCATGTCAGTAATCGCCATATCGCCCAGCGCGATGAGCTTGCATGAATTTCTGACCTTTGCCAGCGAGGCCGAAATTGTCGGCCTGTGGGGTATTGCGTTGCTGATCGTGGCGGTAATTGCCCTGATATCAGAGCGCAGGCGCATGAAACGCGCCCGGATCGACCGGATTGGCTGGGTTCCGTGGACCAATATCTTCATGGTCAGTGCCATCATTGGCATGGGTCTGTTGGCGCTGGCGGCCAAGGGCATTCTGGCCGGATAAGCAGCCGAATTTATAGACCTTAGAGGCAGGCTTCCAGAAACGCCTGGTCGAACCCGTATTGGCGGGCTTTTTCCAGCGTATAAGGGCGGAGGCCCGAGGCACGATATTCGCCGATGATCTTGCCGTCGTCGCTCTCGTCCAGATATTCGAACTTGAACAATTCCTGCGTCACAATCACGTCACCCTCCATCCCGATAACTTCGGTAATGTTGGTGGTGCGGCGCGAACCGTCGCGCAGTCGTTTGACCTGAACGATCAGATCGACAGATTCTGCAATCTGGCGGGAAATGGCTTCTTTCGGGATCTTGATGTCGCCCATCAGAATCATGTTTTCCATACGGCCAAGGCATTCGCGCGGGCTATTGGCGTGAAGCGTACACATCGAACCATCGTGGCCCGTGTTCATCGCGGCGAGAAGATCGAAACATTCCGCTCCGCGAATTTCGCCCAGGATGATCCGGTCGGGACGCATACGCAGGGCGTTCTTCACCAGATCGCCCATCGTGATTGCGCCTTGGCCTTCAAGGTTTGGCGGACGGGTTTCCAGCGGCAACCAGTGCGGCTGTTGCAATCTCAGCTCGGCGGCATCCTCGATGGTCAGCACGCGCTCACCCGGATCGATCATTTTCGACAGGGCATTGAGCATGGTGGTTTTACCCGAGCCCGTACCGCCCGAGATAACGATGTTCATGCGGCTGGCACCGGCGACTTTCAGCGCGGTGGCCATCTTCTCGCTCATGGAACCGAATTCCTTGAGCATATCGATAGTGATCGGTTTTTCGGAGAATTTACGAATCGAGATCGCTGTGCCTTTTAGCGACAACGGAGGGACGATCACGTTCACACGTGAACCATCCTTCAAGCGGGCGTCGGCCAGCGGCGTAGTCTGATCGACGCGGCGGCCGACCTGGTTGACTATGCGCTGCGCAATCTGGAACAGATGCTGTTCATCGCGGAACTGGATTGGGGCGAGCATCAGCTTGCCCTTCTTTTCGATATAAGTCTGGTCAGGGCCATTGACCATGATGTCCGAAATGTCGGGGTCCTGCAGCAATTCTTCGAGCGGACCGAACCCGAGCAATTCGTCGATCAGTACCTTTTCCAGCGCGAATTGCTCGCGGCGGTTAAGGGTGATTTTCAGTTCGGCAAGAACTTCGAGGATGATCGGGCGGAATTCTTCCGACAGTTCCTCTTTGCTCAACGTAGCCGCTGCTTCGGGATCAACCCGTTCAAGCAGGCGCGGCAGAACCTGTTCCTTAATCTTATGAACGCTTTGTTCGAAGCCGCCGACATTGGATTGGTTGTCGACTACGTTATTCGCGCGGTCGGCCAAACGAGACATCGCATCGGCTTTGCCAGGCTGCGCGTTGGCCCCGATGTCGACCTCGACGCCTTCGCCGGGCAAGGGCGGAAACTGGTCTCCGCCGGACGATGGTGAAGGAGTGGCGTTCTTGCCGCTGTCGCCGCCCTTCATGGGCTTGGCGACACCGAATGCAGGACGTCCGCCGGCATTCATACCCGCTGGCCCGTTCTTCCGTCCGAATGCACTCATTCTATCGTCCCCACCGGTGTCTAATTCGCAAGCTGCCACTCTGGAAATTCAGAAGATGGCTTATGCGTGCTAATCAAGAATGGTAAACAAGTCGCAAAGGTCGGGCTTTGATATTCGCGGGACGAAGCGCCGATGATCGTGGTTAACGCGAATTTATCCATTTTTCACTAATCGCACTTCCATCAGGTTTGCTTGAGTACATTTCTAGTCTCGAGCAGATACCTAATCATGCGATTGGAACAGTTCGTTTGCGACAGGCAAGTTTGATACAGAATTCTGCCTGGCTTATCGCAGACAGGCTGGTGCGCGTTGCCGGTGGTTTCATCGTCGGCGTGTGGACTGCTCGATATCTTGGGGCATCTGACTTCGGTTTGCTGAGCTATTGTATCGCCTATGCATCATTGTTTTCGATATTTTCGACATTGGGCCTCGACGGGATCGTCGTAAAAGAAGCATCAACCGGTAATGTGCGAGTGTCCGCTTTACTCGGCACATCGTTTACCCTTCGTATTGTCGGCGCATTGTTTGCAACGGTAATTTCGGTGGCGATCGCCGCGTTATTTGGCAAAGGATCATTGACGCTCATAATGATAGCCATCTCGAGTTCGGTACTCGTGGCGCAAAGTCTTTATGTAATAGACTTCATAATGCAGGCGCGCATGCAGAACAAATTGTCAGTGATTGCGCAAGGCTCTGGATTTTTAATTTCAACAGCTATCAAAATATTACTCATTGTGAATGAGATGCCGGTTATATATTTTGTAATCGCAAACCTGATCGAGGCAATTGCGGCTGCCAGCTTGTTATTGATCATTTACTTTCGGCAAGATAATTCTTCGCGCTGGGAGTTTGACAAAAAAGTAGCATTTCAGCTTATGTCTGAAAGCTGGCCCCTGTTTTTATCGGGTTTTGCTTATTTGGCATATGTCCGGGTCGATCAGATAATGATCGAGCATTTTCTTGGCGCGCGAGATGTGGGGCTTTATTCTGCGGCTATCCGAATTAGTGAGGCATGGAATATGATTCCAGTCATTGCTGTCACTGTGGCGTTCCCGAAGTTGTTGCAGTTACGGCAAAAAAATGCCTTGCTTTATAAGGCGAGAATGCAAGATTTGTTTGGTTCTATCGCCCTGCTGGCAATCCTTGCAGCATTGTTTACCAGCGTATGTTCTGGCTGGCTGATATCCGTTCTGTACGGCGCTGAATATGCTCAGTCTGCGCAGGTGTTGGCCATTAGCGCTTGGAATTCAGTATTCGTGGCGTTGGGATTTGTGGCCGGACGGTGGATGATAGCCGAAGGGCTGACGAAATTCGCGCTGGTGCGTAATCTGTTTGGATTGGTGTCCAATATCGGCCTGAACTTGTTCCTCATTCCGGCTTACGGGATCTTTGGTGCTGCATTGGGTACGCTGATTTCCTATGCTATCGCCAATTTATTGTCCTATGGAATCAACCGAAAACTGTTCCCATTGCTCGCAATGAACCTCCGTGCGCTTTCGGTGCTGGGCTGGCTTTACACGTTGAGAATTTCCAAATGACCGTTGTTTTGCTGGATCCTACGATAGCTTCAGAAAACCTTGGCGACGGGATCATTCAGAATGCTGTCCTAAATGTACTCAAGGAAGTTTTGCCGAACCAGCAAGTCGTGCATCTGCCCACCCAGGATGTTGTTGGCAAACGATCAAAACGTATCGCAAGGCAGGCGAATTGGCGCGTCGTGGGTGGGACAAATTTGCTTTCTTCCAACATGCTGCAATACCGGCAATGGGAGATCAACATTCTGAATGCCGCATCAGTCGGACCAGCCCTTCTGCTTGGTGTTGGCTGGTGGCAGTATCAGCCTACGCCTACACGATACACACAGGCAGTATTGCGCAGAGCGTTATCATCTAATGGAATCCACTCGGTTCGCGATTCCTACACAGAGGCCAAGTTACGTGAAATCGGCTTTGAAAATGTCCTCAATACATCTTGTCCCACTACGTGGGGTCTGACGCCAGACCACTGCAGGTCAATTGCAGTTGAACGGGCACCGGATGTCGTGTTCACTCTAACAGACTACAAACCGTCACCAACCGCAGATGCAGCTTTGGTCGCTTACCTTCGCACGACCTATCGGACTGTATATTTTTGGCCGCAAGGCACCCAGGATCTTGAATATCTCCATTCTTTGGGGTGCGCGGAGGGCGTGACAATTCTGGCACCCTCTGTCTCGGCGTTTGATACTCTGCTTTCAGAATGCGATGTGGAATTTGTTGGCACGCGCCTTCATGCCGGGGTGCGATCGCTTCAGCATGCGCGGCGGACCATCATTCTGGCTGTCGACAACCGCAGCAAAGAAATTGGCGCAGATATAGGGCTGTTGGTGATGGACCGCGATAATCTGGAAGCGCTCTCGGTAAAGATCGAAGGTCAGTTCGCGGCCAATTTGAATTTGCCTTGGGAAAATATTGGTCGGTGGAAAGCGCAATTCGCAACCGGCTCGCAAGCACAGTCTTAGATGCACCGAAAGTGACCCATTAATTGGCGAGAGACCGCATCCTGCATATCTGTCAGTCGGACACTGAAGGCGGCGCAGCGATTGCTGCGCGGCGGCTCGTAATCGCACAGCGCCAATCAGGCATTGATGCGCGAATGTTGGTACTCAGCAAGCGCGGTGATGATGACTTCGTAGAGCAAGCGGGCAATGCGCAGATGTTGGCGCGTGTGCGGCTCGCGCGGATGGCCGCGAGGCGCGTGGCATCAGTATTCGCGCGCGGAGACCGTGACGGAATGCGCACCCTCGCATTGATTTCTAGTGGACTGGGCCGCGCCATTGCGCTGCGTCGTGCCGACTTGATCCATTGGCACTGGGTTGGGGCAGAAATCATATCCCTTTCTGAAATGGCTTTGCCCCGGATCCCGGCAGTGTGGACCTGCCACGACCAATGGGCTTTTTGCGGGGCAGAGCATTATGCGTCTGACCGTCGTTTCATGGATGGCTATCAGTCCAAACGGCTGTTCGATGTTGATGCGATGACCTTCCGGCGCAAGCAACGCGAATGGGCAGGCTGGCACCCCACGCTGATCTGCCCTAGCGAATGGATGGCGCAGACAGCACGCGCGAGTGTGTTGATGGGCGGCGAAGATATTGTGTCCATTCCCAATACAATTGATGCACGAATTTTTGCACCACAACCGCGGGCTTTGGCGCACAAGAAATTCGGCTTGCCGCAGGATGACCGAATAGTGCTGTTTGGCGCTGACAGCGGGGTTGCCGATCCTCGAAAGGGATTTGATCTGCTGATGGCGGCGCTTGGAAGGGTTGCACCGGAGAAGAGATCGGGAATGCTGCTGGCAACCTTTGGCGGGGAAGCGAGGACGGAAGATATGATGGCAGGCTTCCGCCATATCGAATTGGGCCATCTCAGCGCATCTGCCGACCTTGCAGCCCTGTATTCAGCTGCGGATGTGTTTGTGGCGCCATCACGGCAAGACAATTTGCCCAATACATTGGTGGAAGCGCAGATGTGCGGACTGCCCAGTGTCGCATTCGCGATAGGCGGGATGGGCGATATGATTGCTCGTCCTGAACACGGAGCCCTGGTTTCGCCATTCGACGTTGATGCTCTGGCAATCGCGGTCCAGCATGTCTCGGCCATGCCGCGTGATTGTACAGCCATTCACCGGGATGCCGTGACGCGGTTCGGCGCAAAAACCGTGGTTGAACAACATGCAGCGCTTTATGCACGGCTGCTGCGCGGTCCGGGTCAAGGTAAATGAGTGCTGTTCCAGATACGCCGCTGATCAGTATCGTGACGGCATCCTATAACGCATTAGAAGGCCTCAAAACAACCGTCGCCAGTGTGGCGGCACAGACCTTTAAATCGGTGGAGCATATTGTCGTCGATGGCGGATCGACCGACGGCACGCAGGACTTTCTGCACAGCCTCGGCGATACCGTCCGTTGGATCAGCGAGGCTGATGGCGGCATTGCTGATGCGATGAACAAGGGCATTGCGATGGCACGGGGCCAATATATCCTGGTGCTGCATTCGCAAGACCGATTTTTTCGGGCTGATAGTCTGGAGCAAGCCGCGCCTTTTCTCGCAAAAGGAACGGATATAGTTGCCTGCGATGTCTTCGTCGAAGAGCATGGCAAGCTGCGCCTGGTCCGCAGCAAGGGCGGCGGACTTCGCGGCTTGGTCCATATGCCGGTGCCGCATCAGGCCGCGCTCTGCCGCCGCAAGCTGTTCGAACGGATCGGCAATTTTGACGAGCAATATCGGATCGCCATGGATTACGACTGGTTTCTGCGCGCCCGCGCCGCCGGCGCCAGCATAGTCTCGGCAAAATTTCCGCTGTCGGTCATGCCCGCAACGGGGATCAGTTCGCGCAGCGACTGGGCAGGGCTGTCCGCCCGGCTCGATGAGTTCAAGGCTCTGCATTTGAAACATGCTGGCGGTGCGGCCATGCGCGGAATGTACCACGCCTATTGGGCTGCCTATCGACCGTTCAAATTTTGTCGCAACGCTCTGAAAAATCGGGTTCGATGATGAATAGCGAACCGCAAATCACATTCGTATTGCCGTATTATAACGAGGCAGGTTTTATTGCGGAAACGTTGGCCAGTTTGGCCGCACAAACAGACCGCCGCTTTGCGCTGGTTCTGGTAGATAACGGGTCAACCGATGACGGCCCTCAGCAGGCGAGAGCGGCGGCGGCGAAAATGCCGGATATTGCGGTGAGCTTTTTGCGCGAGGAAACACCAGGAAAGCTGTTCGCCCTGCGAAGCGGTATCGCCAGGGTAAGTTCAACATTTGTCGGCTCGATGGATGCCGATACAAAGTACCCTCCTGATTATGTCGCAAGGACTTTGGATCTTTTCAGGGCAAACCCCGCAAGCAGCGCAGTGATTGCGTTTGGAGTGCCGGGTTCTCAGCCGAGTATTATCAAGCTGTTGCAGACCCGGATTTGGCCAATGCGGTGTCATAGCGGTGGTTGCGGACAGAACTTCCGTACGGCGCAATTGCTGGAGGCGGGGCAATTCGATCCGGCGATCTGGCCGTTTGTGCTCGAGGATCACGAGATACAGCAACGCATGACCGCCTATGGCCCGCCGGTCTACGATTCTGCGCATGTCTGCCATCCCTCCGACCGCCGCAGTGACCGGACAGGCGTGAGTTGGACGCCGCTGGAACGAGCGCTGTACAAGCTACTTCCACCCAGCGCGATGGACTGGTTTTTCTATAGGTTCTTAACCCCGCGCTTTGCCGATCGAGGTCTGTCCAATTTGCAATTGCGCAACCAGCACTGGCAGTCTGAGGCGGCAGATCAATCTTCGGAGTAGAGCTCGATAGTTTGCTGCGCGACGCGGGGCCATGCATAATATTTCTGCGCCTTGGCACTGGCGTTAGTGATGAATTCAGCGCGAGCTCGCGGCGATAGGTCTGCGATTTCTGCGATGCTTCCGGCCCACACCGCAGCACTGCCGCTCGGGAGTAAATGGCCGGTTTCGCCTTCGATCACTGCTTCGGTCAGTCCGCCGCAATCGGCAGCGAGGACGATACCGCCTGCCGCAGCAGCTTCACACGCGATCAGGCCAAAACCTTCGAACTCGCCGTTAGGCAATTCGAGGTTGGGCAAGACGACGCAAAGCGACGCGGCATAGGCATCGGCCAGTGCGTCAGTTCCAAGACGGCCCAAATACCGCACGCGGGGATGTTCCAGCGCAGCGTTCTCCGCAGGATCCCACCGCGTTCCGGCGACTTCCAGGGTGATGTCGGCGGGCAAATTGTCCAGTACATTTTCGACAAACCATTTCAGACCTTTGCGGCGTACCAGACGGCCAGCGAACAGGATCGAGCGGCGCGGCGGATTGGCCGGGGCAGGGCGGGCGATGTCGGTGGCGAGCGCAACAATTGTGGTCCGCCGCCAGCCGTTCTCATGCAGCGCATTTTCAGTCGCTGCGGAATTGGCGAGGACTTTTGCGCGGCGCAGGATTTTACTGCCAAGCCGGAGGTAAGCCCCATAGAGCGAACCTTTGACACCGCCGCGGCGTGGATAGGATACGTCAGTGCCATGCGCCGAAAGGACAATTTGAGTACGCCTTCCTGCGAGCAATCCAACCGGCCATAACGCCATGTCCCCTATGTGCAGAATGTCGGCTGTTTGGCGGCGCGCCAACCAACGGCGCAGGATGGTAAAAGGGAACGCAAGCAGTGATCCGGGCGATGGCGGGCTACCGTCTGAATTGCCTTGCAGCGCGATTATCTCGAGTGAATGAGTCTTGGCCAATTCGTCCGTCAACCGCTGGCAATAGGTTTCCATCCCGCCCATTGCAGGTGCCCATTTTCGGGTAACGAAGACGATAGTCTGACGGTGCATAGCCTGTTTCGTTAGTCCTTGTTCCGGCGTGCTAAAACCCGGTCCACAACTCACCTTGCGGCGGGGTTGTGGTGGGCAGATTGCGCTTTTCTCCCCACCATAGGGTGACAGGCTTTGATCCGGCAGCCAGCACCGTTTCGCCGCGATCGAGGGTGACAGTCACCCCTTCGGAATACGTTACGCCGCTGATCGTCACTTGCCCTCCATGGACGGTGTAAGGGCCCGGAACGCGAATGTCGGTTCGGCGCACTTCCTGCGCGGCCAATTGCTGACCGGCCAACCACAATGGCCCCCAGAACGGCAAATAGCTGCCGCGAATTGCCTGAATATCTTCGGGTAGGAACGCGGGCGCAGATCCCGTCTCGCGCAGCAATTTGGTGAACATCCGATCATTTTCCACGATCAGCGGTACCGGCTGCTTCGCCATGGCGTTGGCAAAAGTTGGCGTGCCAGCGCGGCGATAGATTTCCACGCCCCACGGGGTCATGAATCCGTTCGCTTTGGCAAATGTTGGGAGCATGTAACACAGGTCGAAATAGGCGGTGCCTTGGGGAAACAGTTCGTCTGCCATTTGCAGGACCGCACGCTGATTGCCAATGCGGCTTTCACCGTCAAGCGCCCACACCATTACCCCGTTGAGCGTGAGTGCGAACACCACTCCGGCGGTCTGGTAACGCTTGATCAGACTGGGCAGTGACACTGCACAGGCCGCAACCACCGGTGGCAACATGAAGGCATAATAATACGGCGCGGTGTTATGATAGAACAGCAGCGACAGCAGCGGCGCGAACAGTCCGGCCAGAGCTATTCGTTCCGCGGCCGGGCGCGCACTATCGAACAACCGGCCGGGCACCAACAGAATAGCCGCAGTCAGCGGAATGGCCAGGATCGCGCCCTTGACCGCCGCAAGCCAATACGGCGGGATGCCGACAGAAAACATCTTTTGACTTGAGGATGCAACGATATTTGCCGGGTCAGAAGATCCCGTTATTTGCACCGGCGCGGCGTGTAGCAAATAGGTAATGCCGAACACTGCCAGTCCCAGAAGGCCAGCCAGTGCAATGCGCGCAGCCATGGCGAGTGAACCGTTCGCTTCACGCCAGCGCAGCCATGCAATCCCGGCAAAGGCCGGTAGGTAAAGCACCACCTTGATCGTGACCATGATCGACCAGCCGGTGAGCAAGGCGAAGGCGATGATCGCCCACAGTTTCATCCGGCTCCGGGTCAGGATAGCGAGTGCGCCCATCAGCAGGGCGGTGGCCATCGGATCGGTGCGGAACGATGCGCCATGCTGCATCACATAGCCCGCCGAAAGATAGGCGAGTGCGCAGCTTATGGCGACCTCACGCGAGGCAAAGCGCCGTGCAATAATCGCAATCGACGCCGCCGTGACCAATTCAAATCCGAACATGACCACGCGGCCAGCAACAATCTGGTCGACAGCCGTTCCCGGCAGGAAAGTCAGCCATTCGAACAGTCGGACATGGATCGTTTGCAACCCACGTCCAAGCTCTCCCCCGGCAAAGCGTTGTACTTCTGCAAAGTAGAAGAACTCGTCCCAATTGATTGCACGAGTGAACACGAGCGAAAACTGCAACGCGAGAACAAGACCTATGGCGAGAAACTGCCAGCGTTCAATCGGCCACACAGATGCAGCATTGCGCCAACCGGCGGCATTGCCGTCTCTACCAATCGCGCTGAATTCCGTCATCAACGGGTTCGCCGGGCGCGCTGCTGCGCCGTATCCGGTACTGGTTTCGCAATGGACAGTTGGTCGAACGCCTCTTGCAAACGCCGCGTTTCCACCAGCGACATTTCAATCAGCTTGCGGTTGGCTGCGATGAGATCCGCCAGCACACCCATGATAGCTGTTATAGCTCCGAGGATCAGCAATGAACCACCGATCACCAGCGACTGAATATGGCCGTCCCCGTTGCCGGTTGCCCAGAACCACATAAAGCGCAGGATCGGCATCAGACCGATAAGCGCAATCAGAGCTCCGCCGCCAACAAACACTCTCAGCGGGTTATACGTTGTGTAGGCGCGGGCAATGGTGATCCCGGTGTTGGTGATGAAGCGTGGGATCGAACTGAACAGGCGCGATGGGCGCAATGTTTCATGTGTCCGGATCGGCACGCTGACGATTGCAAGACGTTTGCGCCCGGCTTGGATCAGCATGTCGGTGGTATAACTGAAATCGGTAGTGATGTTGATTTGCTGGGCGGCGCTGCGTGAAATGGCACGAAAGCCGCTAACGGCGTCGCTGATATCGGTACGCGACAATTGCCGTACCACCCCGCTTCCGAGCCGTTGCAGCAAGCGCTTGATGGGGCCGAAATGCGCATTATTCGCCACGCCGCGATCACCGATAACGATGTCCGCCTGCTGCGCCACAATCGGTGCGACTAGCAAGGCGATATCAGCGCCCTCATACTGGCCGTCGGCATCTGTATTGACGATTATGTCCGCGCCAGCGGCTAATGCGGTCTTCAATCCGCTGCGGAATGCGGCGGCAAGCCCCTGGTTTCTGCGGTGGCGGACGATGTGGTGCACACCCCATATCCGGGCGACTTCCGATGTGCGATCATGGCTGCCATCGTCGATCACCAGAATTTCGATCGTGTCGATACCCGCGATCACGCGCGGAATTGCGGCCAGGGTTGCCGGAAGGTCCTCTACTTCGTTGAAGCAGGGAATCTGGACGATCAGCTTGGTCACTTGGCCTCCGGCGGATTTGGGATCATCACCCGTTTCGGGGCACAATCCGGTGTATAATATGGGCAAAATGGCTGGCAGACTTTAAGGAAGCGTAAACTACGGTTGGAAATCTTTCCCTTACCACCATTCTAAATTCGCCCCGGTGCCGCAAATGACTGGGCAATCCTCTGCGAAAAAGTTGTCGAAGTCAGGAATACCGCGTGCCAAGCAGCCGATGCTGAAAA
>JBBKWK010000233.1:0-5319 GCA_037968915.1 Pontixanthobacter sp. | reverse complement strand
CATGTGCTGCAGCACGGCCTGTCCGATGCCAGCCTGCGTCCATTGGCCAAGGCGGCGGGGACGAGCGACCGGATGCTGATCTATCATTTCGGCAATAAGGAAGCCTTGATCGGTGCGTTGCTGGAATACTTAGCGCAGGCTTATTCCGATGCGCTGGACGAGGCGCTGCCGACCGGGCGCGCGGATAGCCGGGGCGAGTGCCTCTATTCGATTGCGGCGGCGACGCGGGGGCCAGAATTCGCGCCCTATTTGGCGCTGTGGTGGCAGATTGTGGCGGAGGCCGCTCGGGGCAATGAGGTATACCGCGCCAGCGCGCGCGACATCATGCAAAAACTGCTCGGCTGGGTGGAGGATTTCGTGCCGCTGGCTGACGATGACGCTGCTGGAACTGCGCGGCAGATCCTGGCCATAGTGGAAGGCGCACATATGCTCGACGCAGTGGGGTGCAGCGATATTGCCGACGCGGCGCTTGCCCATGCAATCGCTGCCGACTAAGCCCCGCCCACGATGAAGAAAATTGTACCATGAAGAAAACGACGGGAACCGACCGCTCGATTACCAGCAAATGGCGCCCGGCCACGCAGGCCATTCGCGGCGGCACCTGGCGCAGCGAGCATGGCGAAACGAGCGAGGCGCTGTTCCTCACCTCCGGCTATACATACGATGATGCCGCCACTGTGGCCGCGCGTTTTGCGGGCGATGATCCGGGGATGACCTATTCCCGGCTGCAAAACCCGACCGTAGCTATGCTGGAAGAACGTATCGCGTTGATGGAAGGTGCGGAAGCGTGCCGTACTCAAGCCAGCGGGATGGCCGCTATGACGGCGGCGTTATTGTGCCAATTGTCCGCCGGTGACCACTGTGTGGCCGCGCGGGCTGCGTTTGGTTCCTGCCGCTGGCTGGTCGATCATCTGTTGCCGCGTTTCGGGATTGAAACCACTTTGATCGACAGCGCGGATGATGCCGCATGGGAAGCTGCGATACAGCCCAACACCAAGGTATTTTTCTTCGAGAGCCCTGCCAATCCGACTTTGGATATTGTCGATATTGCCAAGGTTTGCGCGGTCGCCAGGGCGCATGGCATCATTAGTGTGGTGGACAATGCATTCTGTTCACCCGTGCTGCAGCGGCCGATGGAATTCGGCGCCGACGTGGTGGCCTATTCGGCGACCAAACTGATGGACGGGCAGGGCCGGGTACTGGCCGGGGCCGTGTGCGGATCGCAGGAATTCATCGAAGAAAAGCTGCTGCCGTTCCAGCGTAATACCGGCCCCAACCTCGCGCCATTCAACGCCTGGGTGGTGCTGAAGGGCCTCGAAACCCTATCCCTGCGCGCCCACAAGCAAAGCGAAAATGCGCTGAAATTGGGCGAGCATATGGAAAGGCGCCTCGACGGTACGGGCACGGTGATGCTTCATTCGGGCCTCGCCAGCCATCCCCGGCATGACTTGGCGATGCGGCAGATGGACGCATGCGGACCGATTTTCAGTTTTGTGGTGAGCGGCGGGCGCACGCAGGCCCATGCCATATTGGACGCTTTGGAACTGATCGATATTTCCAATAATATCGGCGACGCGCGCAGCCTGATGTGTCATCCGGCCAGCAGCACGCACGCTGCCATGGGCGCAGACGCACGCGATGAAATGGGCGTATCGGAGGGGATGCTACGGATCAATGTCGGGCTGGAAGACGTCGATGATCTGATCGAAGATATGGACCGGTCGCTGTCTGCTGCCGGATTGTAAGAGCCGGTTACCGCCGGCCAGTTGTGCATTGCAACATAAACGGCTATCCGCGCTTTCACCCAATATCTGGCGGCGCACCGATTTTCTCTGCGTAATGCCGATTCACAGGAATTGACGATGACCGCTGCAATAACGCTCGACGAGCCCGTGCGCCCAACCTTCATGAACGATTGGTTCGGCAACATCCGCGGCGATATTCTCGCCGGGATGGTCGTGGCGCTGGCGTTGATTCCGGAAGCGATCGGTTTCTCGCTGATTGCCGGGGTTGATCCCAGCGTGGGCCTGTATGCTTCGGTGGCGATTGCCATGGTGATCGCTTTTACCGGCGGACGACCCGGGATGATTTCCGCCGCGACCGCTGCTGTTGCGGTGGTGGTGATACCGCTGGTTCGCGAATATGGGGTCGAATATCTTTTCGCAGCAACGATTCTGATGGGGATCATCCAGGGGATCGCCGCGCTGCTGCGCCTCGACCTGTTGATGCAATTCGTCAGCCGCAGCGTCATCACCGGCTTCGTAAACGCGTTGGCGATCCTGATTTTCATGGCGCAATGGCCGCAGCTTACTAATGTGGGCTGGGAAACCTACGCGATGGTTCTCGGCGGGCTGGCGATAATTTACGGACTGCCTCGTCTGACCAAGATTGTCCCGTCTCCGCTGGTTGCCATCCTGCTGCTCACTGCAGCCACGGTATGGTGGAACCTTCCGGTGAATAATGTCGCGGGCGAGGGTAAACTGCCGGATGGCCTGCCGACATTTGGACTGCCTGATATCCCGCTGACATGGGAAACACTGCAAATCATTCTGCCATATTCGCTGACGATGGCCGCAGTGGGTCTGCTGGAATCGCTGCTGACTGCGCAGATCGTCGATGATCTGACGCATACCGATAGTAACAAACAGCGCGAGAGCGGCGGGCAGGGCATTGCGAACATCGTGGCCGCCATGTTTGGCGGGATGGGCGGCTGCGCGATGATTGGTCAATCAGTAATCAACGTCGCCAGCGGCGGACGCGGGCGGTTGTCGAGCTTTGCCGCGGGCGCATTTTTGCTGATTCTGTTGACATTGGTGGGTGATTGGGTAGGCCGCGTGCCGATGCCTGCGCTGGTGGCCGTGATGATCATGGTCTCGATCGGGACTTTCAGCTGGAGCTCGATTGCCAATCTGCGCCGTCATCCGCCAACCTCGTCCTTCGTAATGATCGCAACGGTGGTGGTGGTGGTGTTCACCCACGATCTGGCGCTCGGCGTGCTCACCGGCGTATTGCTGTCGGGCATTTTCTTCGCCGGCAAGGTGCGCAGCATGTTCGACGTGACCCGCACCCGCCGTCCGCACAGCGCAGTGTACACTGTAACCGGACAGATATTTTTTGCCTCGGTTGACCGGCTGCTGCGCGAAATCGGACCGGAAGGTAAATATGAAGACGCCTCGAGCCATGTGGTGATCGACGTTTCCAAAGCGCATTTCTGGGATATTTCCGCAATCGGCGCGCTGGACAAAGTGGTCGACCGGATGCGCCGCCACGGGCGCCATGTGCGGATTGTGGGAATGAACACCGCCAGCGCCGATCTGGTTGACCGGTTCGCGCTGGAAGACCGGACTGGGCTGGAAATGGGACTTGCCCCACATTGATCGGCATATTGAATTTGGCGAGGGTCTGGGTGATATTCATCCAGAGCTGGCTTGCCCGCCATGGCAAGCCGCGTTACCTTTGACACGATTATGAAAGAGCTATTTCAGCACGCTGCGATCACGCAGGATATCACCGTCCGGGTGGCGGTCAGTTTTTTGCCTGAACAATCCCAGCCCGAGGCGGGCAAGTGGTTTTGGGTCTATCATATCCGACTGGAAAACGGGTCTGACGAACAGGTCCAGCTGAAGATGCGCCACTGGCGAATCACCGATGCGCGCGGGCTGGTCAATCACGTCGATGGCGAAGGGGTGGTGGGTGAGACCCCGATCCTCAAGCCCGGCCAAACGCACGATTACGTTTCCGGATGCCCGCTCACAACGCCGCAGGGATCGATGGAAGGGTATTTCACCTTCACCCGCGCAGACGGCACCCCGTTCGAAGTGGCCATCCCCTATTTCCCGCTGGCAGCGCCGGCCACAGCGAACTAGCGGCGTTTAATTCTGAACCGCGCGTCAGAATTTCCACCTTCTCACCCGAAAATCTGATCCGGAAACACTTGGAATTCCTGTATGAATATTCTTGCCTTTGCTGCCAGTACCAGCAGCCAGTCGATCAATCGCAAGCTGGTCGATCATGCTGTGGATGTGCTGACTGCGGAAATTCTGCCTGATGCCCAGGTCGAGCTGCTGGATCTCAATGATTATGAAATGCCGATCTATAGCTCGGACCGCGAACAGGCTGGCGGAATACCCGATCTGGCCCAACAATTCCGTGCAAAAATCGCTGCGGCGGATGCGCTGCTGATTTCTTTTGCCGAGCACAATGGCCATTATTCTGCGGCGTATAAGAACACTTTTGACTGGGCGTCGCGGCTGGAAGACAAGGTCTATGCGGGCAAACCGATGGTCTGCCTCGCGGCATCGCCGGGCAAGGGCGGTGCGGGCAATGTCCTTGGCGCAGCAGTTACCTCCGCCCCGCATTTCGGCGCGCAAGTGATGGGCAGTCTGAGCGTGCCGCTGTTCGGCACCAGCTTCGATGCAGCCAATGGCGTATTGTCCGATGCGGACCTGGCGCATGGCCTGCGCGCTGCCTTGCGCGGGCTATTGCAATGATCACCGTTATGGCCGGGGTGGTTGCGGGCCAGCACGTCTCGCCTTAGATGCTGCTTTCATGAAGCGGACTCACCTGCCCCTCAACGCCCTGCGCGTGTTTGATGCTGCTGCGCGGCATTTGTCCTTTACCCGTGCGGCGGACGAGTTGGCGGTGACGCCGGCTGCGGTCGGCCAACAGATCCGCGCGCTGGAGGATCATCTGGGCACGGTGCTGTTTCGCCGCACCAGCAAGGGGTTGGAACTGACCGACGAAGGCTCAGCTGGCCTCGATCCCTTGCGTGAAGGCTTCCTGCGGTTCGAGGAAAGCGTGCAATCGATGCAGGCCGGGCAGGCGAGTGATCGCTACACGATTGCCGCGCCACGCGAATTCTATGCCCAGTGGCTGGCCCCGAGACTGGCGGCGTATCGCAAGCAGGATCCCGGCGTCCGCTTCCAGCTGGTGGCGGACGAGAACGCCGATTTTACCGAAACCAATCTCGATTTCGCAGTCCGTCTTGTCGATGGCCCGGGCGATCTGGAGGGGGTCGAGCTGGCGCCTGCGCGCCGTGTGGTCGTGGCTGCGCCGGATGCGCCGGATGACTGGATCGACTGGCCCGGCGCTCCTTTGCCCGAAGGGGCCGAGGCAAGCATTCAGGCAGGTAATGCCGGACAGGCACTAAGTTCTGCAATGGCGGGTATGGGTAAGGCGATCCTGCCCTATCTGTTGGTCGAGGAAGCGTTGGGCCAGAAACGGCTGGTTGCGCTGGAAGGGCCAGACGAGGGCCGCCGCGCCTATTGGCTGGTTGCCCCGCTGCCCCAATGGCGCCAGAAAAAAGTCAAGGCGCTGGTG
>JBBKWK010000232.1:0-5349 GCA_037968915.1 Pontixanthobacter sp. | reverse complement strand
TGCTCAAGATCGGCGTGCTCCGCCAGAACCTTTCTGAATTCCGGCTGGCCCAGCAGCAGCAATTGCAGCAGTGGATGCGCGCCCAGTTGGAAGTTGGACAGCATGCGCAATTCTTCCAGTGCCTCGACCGACAAATTCTGGGATTCGTCCACGACCAGCAGGCAGCGCCTGCCTTCGCGGGCTTCGGCATGCAGAAACGCTTCGATCGCGCTCAACGCGGCGGCCTTGTCCTGACCGGCGATATCAAGGCCAAAGCTGTTCGCGGCCACATGGACCAATTCGGCCCCGTCAAGATTGCTGGTGACCACCTGGCCAACTGTCAGCCGTTCGGGATCGATTTTCTGCATCAAATGCGCCACCAGCGTGCTTTTCCCGGCGCCAACCTCGCCAGTGATGACGATAAACCCTTCGCCCTGCGCCATACCATATCCGAGATAGGACAACGCCTTGCGGTGGGTCGAACTCTCGAAATAGAAACTCGGGTCCGGCGTAAGCTGGAAAGGACGCCCTGTCAGGCCATAGAAATCATCGAACATTCTTAGCTCCCAACATCAAAAATCGTATCGCAGGCCGACCAGGGCCGAGGCAGCGGTGAAGTCTTGATCAGACTGGCTGCTGTCGAGATGGTCGAGCGCCACCGCAGCCCGCGCGGACAAACCAGCCAGCAACTGGCGGCGATAGGCAGCCGATGCGCCGACTGCGAGGACATCGCCGGTGCTGCTGAAACCACTTCTGAGCCAATTGGCGTAGGTGTTGGCAGAGAAGCTGGCTTTGTTGCCCAGCTCGCCATCGAGATAGAATGCGACCCAGTAATTCTCGTCCTGCACCCCGTTCGCTGCGGCCAGGATCGTTCCCGAAGCAGCGATAAATGTGCGGCGGTCATAGCCAGCGCCAACGCCCGCGTTCACTCGGCCAAGACCGGTAGAATAATTAGCCGCGACGCCGCGCGAGCGGTAGGTGGCGGAGCGGACCGAACCGAGCACCCCGGAGAGGCAATTGTTGCCTTCGGTGGTGGCGACACAGCCGTTCAAATCACCGGTTACAGAATTGCGGGTGGCAGCAAATTGCGTGGGCAAATTGGCCAGAGCATTGTTGAGCTGACTGCCAAATCCTGAAATATTGTCGTAGACGGAAACGCTGATCCCGGTGCGGCTATTGGGCGCCCATGAGAACGTACCATAATAGCTGGTGGAATCGTACCGACGACCAACATGGGCCTCAAGTGAAGTCCGCGTGCTGGGGCGCCAGACAACCCCGACATCCCAGATCAAACCGGAGACGTCATAGGCCAATTGGCGCGGTTGGCTGGTATCCGTCACGATACGCCCATCGCTGCCGATCACAGGGTCACCATTTGTATCGAACAGCGCATCTCTGCTGGAAATTTCGACATCTTCGTAACCCACCCCTCCGACGACAGCCAAGCTCTGGCTGACCGGAACCGTCACATCGGCGCGAATATGGGCATCGCGCAGGCGTTGGTCGAAATTGGAGATGTCTTCCTGATTATATCCGCCGCCGACACCCAGACCGACCGGCAGGGGCGCGCCCGGGCGGGTCGCGACATGGAACGCTGCAGATTGCGAAACGCTGTCATCGAACACATCAACCGGCGCCGTGCCGCCCGTGTTCAATATCGTGTCGGGAGCATCCACACGAGTATAGCCGATGCGGTAATTCGCGTTGATCTCCACATCACCTGCACTGGTGTGCAAGTTGGGTCCCGCATAAGCAGAATAGGTCGTGCTGACCGCGCCATCGCCGGTAAGGGCATTAAGCGTACTGCCGCCATTGGCATCAATCCGGGTGCGGGCCGCCAAGGCCCCAGCTTCCAAGGTCAAAACCTGCGGAACAATTGTTGCGTACCCTCTGGCAATCCCGGTCAGAGTTCCGGAATCAACGGAATCGTCTTCGTAGCCGATGGTGCGTTCATAGCGCACTGATACCGAACCGCCGTTGTTACGGCCGCTTATTGATGCATCGACGCCGACTGCGATTTGCGAAAAGGTTACGACATCGTCGCCGGGCGAGAGTTCTGCCACGACAATTTGTGAAGCCTCGATATAGGGACTGATCTGCACGCCGCGCTCGCTGCTCTCTGCGCGCTCGCTCCGGGTTTCACTGCCGCTGTCGTCGCCGTAATCGGAATCCTGCGCGAGGGCTGCGCCGGGCAGGCAGAATGCCGCCATGGCGCAGGCGCATAATAGGGATTGGTACTTCATGGGGGTTACCCTCCGTAACCGTAATAGGAGCCAAAATTCCGCCCGCTCGGACTGAAATTGGTGGCGTTTAAAAGAAGTTTGATATCGGCGCATGCGGACAGCAGCTGGACCGCATCCTCCAGCGCGCTTTGGCCGGAACTGTCGGCTCGGGCGACCAGAACGGCCTGCCCGACATGTTTGGCAAGTTCCGCAGCGGGCGAGGCGGACAGGGCCGGCGGACTGTCGAAAATCACGATCCGGTTGGGCGCGCCGATAGTCAGCCAGTCCATCACTTCCGATGTGCGGTTGCTGCTAAGATATTCGCTGTCATATGCCGTCTGATTGCCCGCTGGCAGGACCCACAGGCCCGGAATATCGGTGCCAATCACCAGGTTCTCCGGCTTAAGCGACGGATCGGCCAGGCAATCCATCAGACCCGGCCCTTTGGGCAATCCCAGAGTGGACAGGATCGACGGTTTTGCAAAATCGGCATCGACCAGCAGCACTTCGCTGTCCCGCTCCGCTGCCATGGCTATGGCAAGGTTGGTCGCGCAGAAAGTCTTGCCCTCGCCCGGATGCGGCGAGCAGATTAGTACGCGGCGCGATTTGGCAGTGCCCCGTTCGCGCGCTGCGGACAGGATCTGCCGCTTCACGATACGGAATTCCTCGATCAGCGCGGTGACCGAACCTTCGGGCACGATCATGCCCTGATCGCGCAAATGTTGGCGGTCGATGGCGTAGCGTTCGCCGGCCAGCTTTACCGAGCCGACATCACTGGTGATGGTAACTTCGGAAGCCAGGACAGCTATGGGCACCGACGGTGCCGGCGTTTCGACTTGAGATGACCGGGGACTTGGTTCGCTCAAGGCCTCTGGTGCGGACGGCACTGGCTGCTGACGAAAGCGCGCGTGTTTCATCGGCGGATCATCAAGTCTGCGCGGCACCGGAGGCGCCTTGAACGGGTCCAACCCAAATGCACCGCTTGCCCGCTCGAATAGCGACGCGTTGCCACTTTCAGACGGGTCTCCCGGCGTACCCGGAACAGGAATTTTTCTATGTTCTGTCATTTCACGTCACCATTCCGCGCTGAATGAATTCCACCGCGACAAGGACCACCGCAAGCCCGCCAAGGCCGGCGAACCCAGCGGTAAATTTCCGCAAACGCTTGCGCTGGATCGCACGGGCTGCATCGGTCAACGAGGTCGAAATCGCCCCCAGAACCGGCAAGCCAATGGCGCGCTGTAATTTGCTGGTGGTGGAAAATGTCGAGCGCAACTGGCCAATCGCAAATGCCCCGCCAACACCCGCACCAATCCCGGCCAACAGCACACCGATCAGCAGCAATGGCCGATTGGGCGCCGCCGGAACACGCGGCGTGGTAGGCGGATCGATCACTTCGAATTTGAACGAACTGCGTTCATTGGCCGCATCACCGCGCAGTTTCAGTTGCTCGCGGTCCTGCAGCAATTCATCATAGTTTTTGCGCAGCACATCATAGTCACGGCTGATCCTGTTGGCTTCCGCCGCTGCCGCCGGCTCGTTGGCCTGGTTGGAGCTCAGCGATGCCAATTCGGACTGCATCGCGGCCTTGCGGGCCACCAGCGACTGGACATTTGCCTGACGCTCTGCACGGATTGAAACCATCGAACTATAGGCAGGATTTGGCGAACCGGTGGTATTCGGATTTTCATTTGCCGCCTGCCGCTGAAGCAAGGCGACCTGACGTTTGAGTGCGATTATATCGGGATGGCTGTCGGTCAGTCCCTTGCCCTGAGCAGATGCAAGCTGCCCCATCACTTGTGCCAGGGCTCCGCGCGCGCCGCCCGCTTCACCGGTGGTGGTCAAAGTTCGGGGAGTGCCCGCCAATTGTCCGTTGATTGCTGCCAAGGCACTTTGTGCCGCCGCCAGATCGGCATCTACGCTGCGGACTTCGCTGCGCAGATTTTGCAACCTGGCCGACATGACTTCGCTGCCACCGATTAATTCGGGGTTCTGCGCTTCAAACGCCAGACGCTGCTGCTCGGCGGCTTCCAGATCCCGTTTGCGGGCTTCCAATTGCTGATCGAGAAAGACCAGAGTTTCTGCCACATCGCCGCGGTCACCCGCGATGTTTTCTTCGCGAAAAATGTCGATCAACTTCTGAATGACATCTTGCGCCAGCGCAGCATTTTCGCTGTCGGACAAATCGCTGTGGCCAACTCTCGCGGTCAATTCGAACAGATTGTTTTCTTCGCTTTTGACGGTCACGTTCTTGGTCAACGTAGCGATTGCGCTATCCATTGCCCGCTTGTTGGTAATCCCTTCGCCCAGCTTGGTCGATCGGATCACTTTTTCCAGATTAACCGAGCTCGACAGCGTCTGGCGAACACGGTTTATGTCCCGTTCCCCGTCGCCCTTGATGCCGATCTGCTGGGAAAACACATCGTCCAGCTGGACGTAAATGCGCGCTTCGGATTCGTAGGAATTGGGGATCATCGCGACCACCAGCCAGCCCAGGATGCACACGGCCCAGGCGATGGCGAGCGCCAGCCACTTACGGTGCCATACCGTATGGGCCGCCGCCCTAAGTTCTTCGAAGACTTCGTTCATTGTCGTTATCGATCCCTCAGAACATGCTCTCGGGGATGATGATCACATCACCTGGCATCAGCATGACATTGGCTTCGCTGGAGCCCTTCTTGAGCAGATCGCCCAGACGCAGCGCGTATTCCTGCTGGCGGCCCGCCTGCTTGTCGAAACGGATCAGCTTGGCGCGGTTACCAGCGGCAAATTCGGACAATCCGCCAACCGCGATCATCGCGTCCAGCACGGTCATATTCGCGCGAAAGGGAATAGAGGCAGGCTTTTCAGTTGCGCCGACAACACGGATTTGCTGGCTGAATGTCCCGGCAAATTTGTTGACCATAACCGACACCAACGGTTCTTCGATATATTGCGACAATTGCAGGCGGATATCCTGTGCCAGCATCGACGGTGTCTTGCCTACCGCAGGCATGTCAGTGACGAGCGGAGTAGTGATCCGGCCATCCGGGCGGACCTGAATTTTCTCCGCGCCCAATTCGGGATTGCGCCACACATGGATGGTCAATTCATCAAGCGGGCCGATGATATACTCTTCGCCCGGCCCCTCTTGCATCGCCACGAAGGC
>JBBKWK010000231.1:0-13404 GCA_037968915.1 Pontixanthobacter sp. | reverse complement strand
GACGCTATAAGCGCCCGCTCTGCTGGGGTGTAGCCAAGTGGTAAGGCACCGGTTTTTGGTATCGGCATTCGCAGGTTCGATCCCTGCCACCCCAGCCACGCCTTATCGGCGCAGTAAGTAACTGAAAAAAAATCCTCTTTTCTTCGAGTCAAAATACCGTGGTACCCTGCCGTGGTACCCACTCGTGGCCCTGACAAAAGCATCATGATTCATAGCGCCAAAAGAGACAAGTGCAGGGCTGCAAAGCGCCCACAGACTTGTCCACAGCCGCCGCCCCGTTCAGCCCAGCGGCCGCGAAATATGGCGTAAGTCTTTTGTTGGCGCGCCGCGCCGTGCTCGCGCAAAACAGCACGGTCAAGCTCAACCAGCCCTTTCTGGCTCAACCCGCTTGGAGCGATCACTTGCGCAAACGCCGCCTTTGCACATCTCGTCTATGCAAGCATAACGACCATCGCGGCGTGACTGAAAACGGTCCAATGCCAGCCCTTAAGTTCGCCGAAGGGTCGGTTCCGGGATGGCAACGCTGACCGACCAATGCCCGATACACAAAGGCGTCGATGGGCTTTTCAGTCGGGATGGAAGCGCTCAATATAGTGCACCGATACCGGACGACAAAGGCGAGATTACTCGCTGCTTCTGACTAATTGGGAAAACCGTTGGGCGCAATATTGGAGCGACCACATTGATCTGTTGAGACCTGAGTTTCAGCAAACCAGATAATTTGCCACAGCTCTCTGAGTATAGTTGCGAAGGGTCGCGTTTCCTGATCTCTAACCAAGATCTGCCATCTCTCTCAGTCAAGGCCGAACTCCTGCAGCATCTGTGACCGGCCATTGAGGAGAATGACGATGAATATGGCTATATCCTGCGCTTCGGCCCGAGCAAATATCAATCATGCAAAACCCGCAAATTTTGGGCAGTTGAATTCAGCGATCGCAAGAGGCGATCTCGCTGCAGCGCAGACCGCCTTCACTGCGATCAATGAATCGAGCACACCATCCGCTATGGCCGCAAAGGCCAAAGGCTTGCTCGAACCTATCGGCAGCGCCATCGCTTCGGGTGATGTTGAAGCGGCGAAGAAGTCGATCGCCGATTTCCGTGCGGGCCGCATTATTCAACCTGTGGTCGCCCTCGTCCTGGAACCCAGCCCCGGTACAGAACCGCTTGCGGAAGTAACCCTTCAGGTAAGTGAAGCCGCGGCCTCGACCGAGCAAATGTTGGCACTGCTGAGCGGAACGGGATCAACGGCAACTACGCAGGCATAGTTCACGAATTTAGTTCAATCTCCGCGTTCCGATCCCCAGACTAAGTTCTAAGTCTAGGGATCGGCCAAGGTGACGAGAGGCTGCCTTGTGCCCAATGCACTCATTCAACGCTCAATAGATTGAATGGCTGCATGAACGAGTAATTGCTTCGATAGTTGCCGTGTCGAGCAACAATTCTTTCCACGCACGAGAACATATTTGAACACCACTTCCAGTTTTTTTAAGCTCTATTTTTGATAAGGCAGCCTTCAGACCCAGGTTAGGCAATCCGAAACCGAGGTATTGGCATTCCTTCCTACAATCCGCATCGAACGAACCCGTTATGTTTTGGTCCACTACTGCTAACAACAATGGGAGTGTGGCCTAAACTCCAAAGGCTTTCATGGTCAGTTGGAGCGAACGGACCCTTGCATCGGGGTCAAAGATTGAGCCTGATACAATAATTTCATCAGCGCCAGTGCGCTCCACAAACCGTTCGATTGCATTGCGAACGGACTCAGGCGAGCCGATTGCGCTTGCCTGCCCGATGTTGGCCAGCATGGCTTGCGAGGCAGCAGGAAGTGTCGCTCGATATTCTGACACCGGCGGCGGAAGCTTCCCCGGGCTTCCGCTGCGCAACCGCACGAAGGACTGCAGTTGGGAAGACGCAAGCAGTTCTGCTTCCCCGTCGGTTTCCGCGCAGATTACTGTCATGGCGGGCATGACATGGGGTTTGTCTAACGCGGCAGAGGCACGAAATTCGCGTCGGTATATCGCAAGGGCAGCATCCAGCTGATCGGGCGCAAAATGTGATGCAAACGCGAAAGGCATGCCCAATTGGGCCGCCAACTGCGCGCCGAACAAGCTCGAGCCCAGCATCCAAAATTCGATATCGGCACCAAGGCCCGGTGTTGCAGTCAAGGGCAATTTCGGTTCGCCCGTTATCAGTGCGCGCAATTCCACTACATCCTGCGGGAAATACTCGGCTGCCTGCCGCAAATCTTTCCGGAATGCCTGGGTAATCCGGCCATCAGCACCCGGTGCGCGGCCCAGCCCCAGATCGATCCGGCCGGGAAACAGTGCCTCCAGCGTTCCGAATTGTTCGGCAATCACAAAGGGATTGTGATTGGGCAGCATGATGCCGCCCGATCCTATGCGGATGGTCGAAGTTGCATGGCCGATATGTGCTAGCACAACTGCAGTGGCAGCACCGCCTATGCCTTCCATGGCGTGATGTTCCGCCACCCAGAATCGGTTAAAACCAGCCGCTTCTGCTGCCCGGGCCAAAGTGGCGCTGACCGCATAGGCTTCTGCCAAAGTGCCGCCTTCGCGGACAGGAATGAGGTCGAGAACGGATAAAGGGATCATTAGAATTCCAAATGCGTGAAACAAGATCTGGCGTATTGGCTGATGATGTGCCTAGCGAGGTGTCCGTCGCCAGAACACTTTGCACGACTTGGCGTTTGCGAAGGTCAGCTTGGCGTTGTCCATGCCTTGTTGATTGACATTAGGCACCTAGCTAAACGTGTTGCAAGCGTCGATTTTTTGATTGGTTGCCTAACGTCCCACGCTATGCGCAAAGTCGTCACCATCCGAACGGCCCTTCGCATTGAAGTATCGATTTTTCCTACTGGAAAGTATGGTGCCGCTTAGAGGATTTGAATCTCTGACCCCATCCTTACGAATCTCATTGAACTTTATGGCCTTCCACGAGGAAAATGCCTTTCTACCAAGCTCAAAGCACCTTCCATACGGATTTGTCCACTTTCGCTTCACTACGTCTGTTACCAGACCGTCAGCTGACGACCCAAAAGCAGCCGTAGCGAGCCTATTAGGTAAGGCGTCACAGCAATCACAGACAAGCGGCTGATATAAGCGAGTTGTTGAGAGGGTGTTCCCCGTCAGCACCTGTGGCACAAAATTGAGGTTATTACGCAAGCGGCAGTTGGACTGCTGATCGGCGGCGTGCTTGCAGCCCCCGTCGGCGCAATTGTCGCAAAACGCGTACCGGCGAAACCACTCTTGCTGCTGGTGGGGATCGTCCTGACGCTCAATAGCTGATACGGTATATTCAAGGCATTTGGTTGACTTAGAGCGATGATCTAAAGGGCCCATAGCTCCGTGAAGGCTACTGCCATGTCGAGGCCAATGAGCAATCCGACTGCGAGTAGCGTAAGGTTCGCAAGATGCCGCCTTGTGGGGACCCGACTAATCCAGCGATGGGTCATTAATCCAATGGCAAGAGCTCCAGCCAATATAATAACAAGCTGGTTTATGCGCGTGTCGGGAAGCACGATCTGGACCAATGTCGTAACTAGGAAGAAAGCTATCCAGATCTGAATGGCAGCGATGCAGGTCTCGAGACCATCCATAGGAAGGTTGGGTATCTTCATCGTCAGGCCTACTTGCTGCGTAACTTCGGCCTTGGTTTGATGGTCGAGAGCCGCGGTTCGATAAGTTCCCTTTTTACCGGCGATTTGGCGAACTGGCGATAGTTTTTTTGCCAACACTGGTTATCGATTTTCGTTGGTTCGCATGTGTGCGCTGCTGCCTATCTTTGAGCCCGCCGAACGTCGACCTAAAAGCCCACATCCGGAGCCTCATAATGATTGAATTTGGGCGCGTTGCTGTCGCCCAGAATGATCGTCTGAATGTCCGCTCAGGCGGTCTGCTCGCCTAGAAGCGGACAGGCAGCTAGCCACCCATTTTCGGACATGCGGCCCAAGCCCTCCTTCGAGCCGGAGTGGCGAACCGGGCGCGGACTGAGGAAACCAGCACAAGACTACCGCCGGCCTGTTCGACCATCACCTTGCCAGCGGCGCACGTGATCAGCCAGCTCTGCCGGACATTGTCATCCATGACCGTGTCCCATTCTGTTGGCTCCATTCCCAGCGCCGGTTCGACATTCGCTGTGCCCGATGCAGAAATCAGTGCCAAATGTTCTGACGACGGACGGTCTACCGCCATGCCCTTACCGTCAGTCCGCTGATGGTGTCGCTTGCCCGCAAGAGGAAGGTGTCGCCGTATGAAATCTCCGAAGAAGATATGGCCCTGCTGTTCCTCGCCATTGATACCAGCGCCCAAACTCACAATTACCTCTCTATAATAAAGATATGAAGGGTGGAGCGATGCAATTTATCGAGCAGCTGCTGCTAGTCGCGGCACGGGCGAGAAAAGACGAGTCTGCACAGAACGATGTGGAGCTCGATTTAGTACTGCCTGGACGATACTTGGCGACGGCACTTGTCTCTGCAACCTTGGGGTATGCAGTCCTCGCTTATGGTGGGGTCGAATTAACCAAGGGCGATGGTAGATTCGCTGCCGTCTGGCTGCCCAATGCCATTGCTCTGGCGCTGCTGCTTCAATTTCGGCCGCAAGCAAAAGCCGCATTCCTTTTGGCATGTTTTACCGGAAGCGTTTTGGGTAACGTCGCCGCAGGCACCGGACTTTTGTTGTCGGTTGGATTCTCGATTGGCAATTTCGTCGAGATCGGCTTCGCCCTGGTTATACTTCGCCGACTCAACCGCCGGCAACTCGACATGGAAAACATGGGTGACTTGCTGCTGTTCGTGGCGGTAGCTGGGTGTGCTGCTCCTTTGCTTTCAGCGACTATCGCACAAGCGGTCCTCGGTATCGCCGGAGATGCTACGGCACAATCCTGGTTCGACTGGTGGATGGCCGATGCGATGGGGATGACGCTGGTGGCAACCACGTTGATGATTTTCATTCAGGCGTTTCGAAAACCGCAATCCATCATGCGCCGCCACTGGACCGAATGGGCTGCAATCAATATCGCCGGGTTAGCGATGACGGTCGTGGTGTTCAGCCAATCACAATTCCCGTTGCTTTTTCTCGTCGTGCCCATTCTGACCCTCAACGCATTTCGTCTTGGCAGCCTCGGCACAGCTCTTGCCTTGTCAATGGTCACTGTCGTCTCGGCAATCTTAACTTTGGAGGGCTCTGGCCCCATAAATCTCATTGATCGCTCGATAGAAGCCCAATTATTGGTCCTGCAAGCATTCTTGGCTACGGGATTTGTCATCAGCCTGCCAGTCGCCGCAGCAGTCAGAGGGCGGCGCGAGGCGATGGACATCCTTCGGTTGCGTGAACAGCAACTGGCTTTGCTGGCCGACAATATCAGCGATGCTGTAATGAGCTACGATATGCAGGGTAACTGCACCTATGCCTCGCCCTCGGTCGCCGATGTGCTCGGCCTGCCGTCCGAGAGCTTTCTCGGACGGCGACCCACCGACCGCATCCATCCCGATGCACGTGACGAAGTGACCAAAGCCCAATTGCGACTGCTTTCCGGGAACAGCGAGACCGAGAGGTTTACGTACCGCCGATTTGTTGACACGGCTGATGGCGAACCTGCTTATATCGAAGCGAATTGCAAGGTGGTGCGAGGCGAGAAGGACCTGAAACCCGAAGGCATCATCGTTTCCTGCCGCGATGTGACTGAACGCGAGAGGCTGGAGGCAAATCTGATTTGCGCACGTCAGCATGCGGAAAATGTAGCGCATGCCAAATCCGAATTTCTCGCTAATATGAGTCACGAAATCCGCACCCCGATGAACGGTGTTCTGGGCTTTTCCGAACTGCTCCTGCAGTCAGATCTGCCACCAGAAATACGTCGCCATATCGAATTGATCGACGAATCCGGCAAATCGATGATGCGGCTCCTTAATGACATACTCGACATATCGAAAATCGAGGCGGGGCAGACGATCATTACAAAAGAGCCCGTATGCCCTGGCCATATCTTGTTGAGTTGCATCCAGCTCCACTCCGCCAACGCTGCCCGAAAAGGAATTCAGTTGGTTGCAGTGGTCGACGAGTCACTACCGTCGATGATAGTCACCGATGGAATACGGTTGCGACAAATCATCCATAATTTGATCGGCAACGCCTTGAAATTCACGGCCGAAGGATCGGTTACACTCGAGGCAACCGTAGTAGACGACGAGATCATAATTTCGATCAAGGACACCGGAATTGGAATTCTACCAGACCGGATGGAAACAATTTTCGAGCCGTTCGAACAGGCCGACAAGACAACTTCACGCAGTTTTGGCGGAACCGGTTTGGGACTCACTATCAGTCGCCATCTAGCCGATCTTCTAGGCGGTTCTCTGAACGCTACTAGCATCCCCGGCATTGGCTCTCGTTTCGTGTTGAGAATGCCGTTGATCTTGCCAGTGTCTTTACCCGGTGCAGCGAACTTGGCCAATTCCGAAACTGCTGCTGCGTTGCCGCAATCCATGCCAGCGCCCTGCCGTATTCTGTTGGCGGAGGATCACGACATTAATCGAATGCTCGTGAAGATCATGCTCGAGCGTTGCGGTCAGCAGGTCGAAACGGTTGATGACGGGGACGCAGCAGTTTCTGCTGTTTTAGCCGCTGATGGTTGCGGCTCACCCTTCCAGCTAGTCCTGATGGACATCCAAATGCCCAAATGTGACGGCTATGAGGCAACGAAAATTCTCCGCTCGGCAGGGATCTTCGCCGAGAAATTGCCGATTGTTGCCCTTACTGCTAATGCTTTCGAAGAAGATGTCCGTGCCGCCAAGGCGTCAGGCATGCAGGCGCATCTGGCCAAACCGCTAGCGTTCGACGAACTGGTCAAGGTCCTGCAGCACTGGTTGCCGGACAGCATCTCCAGCTATGCGCGCCAACCGGATCTCGATCCAACTGATAGCGGCAGCCCGTTACAGATAAAATGGCGAGAACGACGCAGCGAGGCCATCAAAGCTGTCGAAATACTGGTCCGAGAAGGTGAATTGCAGGGTGCTCGGCTCGACGAGATCGGCAGCCTTGTCCACAAATTGGCAGGGACCGCCGGAATGTTTGGCGAGAATGAACTGGGTGCCAAGGCTGGCGCGTTAGATCGGGCGATCAAGAAATGCGCGGCGCCAGATATCCGTATCAAGCTGGCAAGGGAACTGTTGGCTGCGGCCTGATGCAAAGCTGAGGGCTTCTGGGCAATTAGGGGTGGCTCGCATCTATAGAGCCTTGCTTCAACTAGGAAGTCAGCATGTTGGTATGATTGATTAATAAGCCGCCGATTACAACAGCGGTCGCCTTCACGTGCCCAGACCTATCATTAGGGTTGGGCTATAGAGCTTAGAACCATTCCCTTGATCGACAGTGGGGCGCTTGCATTTCAGCGTTCGCGCTCCAAAATCGGACTGTCCGCTTCCGACCCAATTTGGGCCGTTAAGCTGTGTCCGATTGAATGGCAGGCTTCAGGCAGCAGATAATCTGCCCTAAACGGCAGCAATTGGGTCGTTACCCCCAGTGCACCAGACTATGGTCCCAGATGCAGTCGACTCTCCTCGACGCAACGTGATCTTCGTGCCCACTGAAGGCAAACCTGGACCTTCTATTAAAGCGCCTGTGGATAAAAGGTTCCGGACCTTCACTGGTCCAAAAAACGTGCCTGCAGACAATGCAGCCATCACAAACATTTTGGTACGCGGCGCTTTTCGAGCACAGTTTTTAACTGTCACCACTTCACCATACCTCCATCCAATCGCCTTGCATGAGTGTTGGTTGAATTGACATTTTAAAGAGCTTACGCGATTTTACCCAACAGGGCGCCGTAACGTCCCGTTCCGCCCGCTGATCTGTCGAACCTATGACGTCCGGTTTCCGCCCAAATGCTAACATTCGCAGCATTGAGAATGACCATTTCGCTGTGCGTGAAAACATGACGATTGATCTGATGCGACCATGAATACAGCCCAATTCAAAGAGCGCTTGAACATTTAGCTCGCTAAACCTGAGGATTGAGTCTTCTACTAACCCATCCTCCAACGGATCGTTAATATCTGTTTTTTATATGCGGGTTGCCCTTGATAACCGCACCAAGATGCGAGTGTCTTCGATCCACACCTGAAACTACCGGCCCCGCCTAGTGCGGGGCCTTTTTGCAGGTATGCGTTGAACGGGCGAAAAGACCGAAGAAGGGCGTCGGACACTTCACGCAGCTCAAAAGTTCACTCAATGCGGTAGTCAAGCACCGTGAAGCGCGCTGGAGAGGTTGCATAAACGCCGTGGCCGCGTCCTGACCCGCCGCCAAAGGTAAATCCGACATACGCGGTGTCGCGAAGCGCCGAGTCGAATTCCTGCGGAAGGGTTTTCGCATCACCTCCCATCATTGCGATCCAAGGCTCGTCCAAAGAAATTGAAACGGTGTGAGTGCCAGGTCGAAGTGGCATCACCCGATTGCTCGGTGAGTACCAACGATGATGCGGAGTGCGGGCTGTCCACCTGTCTCCTGTCCGTTGGAAATACAGCGAAAGTGTTGCCTCTCCTTGCGGATTTTCCTGCTCAAAAAAACGCGTCTCCGGCTTTGCATCAATTCGATAGCGTAGAGTGAGGCGGTTTGCCCCTTCAAGTGACTGAACTGGAACGGTTACATAATGCACATGCCCATTGGCGGCACTTGGATAGGGAAAGTCGAAGGCTGGTCCCTCACGGGTTTCAAACATTGTCTGCGGCATATTGACCGAATAGTTGCGCCCCTTGATTATGGGGCCAACAGCCCATTGAGCCGCGGATGGGCCAACTGCCTGCAAAGCGACAGTTGGAATGGCAATGGTCGCAGCACAGATGGCAACAGTGGCAAAAAGCTTCTTTATCATCCCTCAACTGTAGATCGGGAGCGATTACAGGTTTCTGAATGTCCGCGAAATGCTAGCGAAAGAGTGGTTGGTTCAGCGTTTCATAAAAAGAGATATTGGTCCTTGGACGATCATATGTTTGGCCGTTTCCGGAAATCTTCATCTTTCCAATTTCCATAGGGGCAATCCCGCGAAAACGCTAAGTCGCTGGCCAGTCCATAGCGCCAGAATTTGAGGAAATCTGGACCGTCCTGTTAGGATCGTTTGAGACTTGTCCTCGATTGGGCGACAGACAAGTGCCTTTAAAGTGACACGTTAGGCTTTCAGCCAACTTTTGTCACAGCAGCTGACTTCTTGGAGTTTTCCGGAATTGCTGCACTTGTTAACGCGACCACCTCTGCAGTTTGAGCCTGGATTCTATTCCAGATGTCGAGCGCCGCAATTTTGTAGCCTTCCGCGAGTGTCGGGTAATTGAAACTATTTTCTACAAAATAGTCGATCGTTCCGCCCAGATTTAGCACAGCCTGACCGATGTGGATCAGCTCGCTGGCTCCTTCGCCAATAATGTGAACGCCAAGCAGCTTCTTGGTATTCCTCTCGCAGATCAGTTTCAGAATCCCATAATCCATCCCCATGATATGGCCACGAGAGGTTTCCTTGAACCGCGCGATTCCGCATTCATAGGGGATTTCGCGCTCCCGCACCTCATCTTCGGTCATACCAACCGATGAAAGTTCCGGCACGGCATAGACACCATAGGGATTGAACTGATTATCATTGGTTACTGCAGTGCCGAACGCATGACAGGCAGCCACCCTGCCCTGCTCCATCGAGACTGACGCAAGACTGGGAAATCCGATAACATCGCCGGCAGCGTAGATATGTTTTTGGCTGGTCTGAAAAGTTGTCCGGTCCACTTCAAGATGCCCTCGCGCATTTGCTTCGAGGCCGCAGGAAGCGAGATTGAGAGAGGCTGTGGCGCCAACTCTTCCAGCAGTAAACAGTACAACCTCAGATGCGGCCTGCCGACCATCCTGCAAGATGCAGACGGGCTGGTTCTTAGCGGTAAATCGGATCTTCTCAACCATTCCGTTCAGTCGCAGTGCGATCCCGTGATCGCGCATCAAATGCACCAAATTCTCGACGATCTCTGCGTCCATGAATTCCAGTAACCTGGGCCGAGGGTCGATCAGAGTTACTGGAACATCGAGGGCAGCAAAAATTGTCGCATATTCGATGCCAATTACCCCGCCGCCGACAACGGTCAGGCTGCGCGGTAATTGAGGATTCAGGATAAAGTCATCGCTATCGAGCACGTTGGTGTTGTTGAATGGAATGTGCTTGGGACGAAAAGGCGCAGTGCCGACAGAGATCAGAATCTTGTCAGCTTCGATGGTTTCGCTGAATTTTCGGCCATTTTCTTCCCGCTCTACGGTTATGCAATTTGGTCCCTCGAATCGGCCTCGCCCTACCATCGTGGACACACCATTTCTGGCGAATTGGTGTTCGAGGACCGCAACCTCGTAGTCGAGCGTAGTAGACATACGCGCAATAAGATCCGCGGAATTGATTTCCCGCTTGGCACGGTGGCTAAGCCCGTAAATTCCCCGCTCACGCCAGCCCGACAAATTTAGGGCCGTCTCGCGCAAAGTTTTCGAGGGGATCGTTCCGGTATGAACTGAGACGCCGCCGACTTTGCTCCGGTCATCGACAACTAGGACTGATCGACCAAGCTTTGCAGCCTGAATGGCCGCACGCCTTCCGGCTGGGCCACTGCCCAGCACAACGAAATCGAATTTGGCCATGATTCTAAACTCTCCCGATAATCCCTTAGGACGTCTCGGTTCGGCGCAATTGAAGGACGGGTCCTAATAACTGAAACATGGTCGAAACCGGCCTGCCTTGTGACAGCCCCGTCAATGAAGGTCCGCTGTCTTCTGCATTGCGAACGCAAACTGGCGGTCCGCATTAGACCCATAATTTGTCGCTATTGCCAAGCAGTCATGCTTGAGGAACCGTATTTCCGATCCACGTGCCAACTGGTTTGGCAAGCATAGCTATGTCTGAGATCAAAACGTATGTCTCGGTACGCCTCCTCAGCTCTCAATGCCTAATGTAATCGTCATCGGCGAGCGTGGATTTAAAAAAGCCGGCTGCAATGCGCCCAACGGATCTACAACTTCGCATATCAAGGGGCTCGCAAGCAAACCTCAGATTCCTCCGAACATATAATCGGATGACAGCACCAACCTCAAGACACGATCGTGCTTAGTGCAAGCGGAAAATAGCAAATATGGCACAGCGTTTGCCATGTGTCTGATTGGTCAAATATATCATCATGATGTCTAAACAAACGTTGACGAACACATGTTTTACAGTCAGATCACCGCCTTCGCGCGGAATGCAAAATTAGGTTTTATTGCTTAGCCCCACTGACACGACGTTGGCAGGATTTATATGTATATTTTTACAATGCAACCTAGGCGTGATGCCCCGCGCTTTCGTGGGGCGATGGTTTGCATTGTTCTGCTCTCTCTTTTAGTGTTGAGCGCCTGCAACGGTGGGCGTGGAGGCAGCATCCCGTACAATGTTGAAGGGTTCGGTCAGCCCGATGCAGCGATAGCAACGACCCTTAAAGCAGACTACCGGATCGCTCCCCTCGACAAATTATCGATCAATGTCTTTCAGGTACCCGAACTCTCGGGGACATACCAAGTCGATCTAACCGGCCAGGTTGCAATGCCATTGATAGGCAATGTGAGCGCAGTGAATTTGACGCCAAGCGAGTTACAAATCCTCCTGACTCGACAGCTATCAGAGCAATATTTGAATTATCCTGACGTTACGGTCGGAATCACCGAGGCTGGCGGAAGTCAGATAACCGTTGATGGATCCGTCAAGCGGCCGGGCGTCTTCCCGGTGTTTGGCAGCTTAACCTTGCTTCAGGCCATCGCAACCGCAGGGGGCGAAGATGAGACAGCCAACCCCAAGAGGGTCGCGATCTTTCGGCAAATCGACGGGAAGCGTTCGGCTGCAGCATTTGATCTGACTTCAATCCGAAATGGGGAGGATAATGATCCTCAGATTTATCGGGGAGACATCATCGTCGTGGATGGCTCAACAACCAGACGAGCATTTCGCGACATCATCAGTACGTTGCCTTTGGCGTCCTTGTTCGTTCCCGTCATCTAATTGTGAGTTAATCCATGGCCGAAGACGACCCACATAACTTGCCGGATAGATTTGACCGGCGGCCTGTTATAAATAATTCAAACTTCACCGATTTGGACGCGTTTGCTGAGGAGCAAGCGGATTCTGACGGGTTTGATTTCAAGGCTCTGTGGAATATTTTTTGGCCAAGCCGCTACTGGATTCTTGGGGCGGGCGCTCTTGGACTAGCTCTGGCGTTAGGCTATTCCCTCTTTCAAACACCGCTCTATCGATCGAGCGCAACGCTCGAACTCAATCCCCCAAATATTTCCGTCGTGGGAAATGCGGGCAGTGACGAGAATATGATCGTGCCGCAAACCGACTGGCAGTTTCAAGAGACTCAGCTCGGTCTGCTCAAGAGCCGGGACCTTGCCAAACGGGTTGTGGAGGATCTCAATCTTGCGAGCAAGCAGACCGGTGAAGCTGCCAGTGCTCCCTTGGCAGATCGCGTCGATATGCTCGCGGGCCAGATCAGAGGCGGTATCGCAGTCGAGACCAATTTGGACAGCCGACTGGTGAGCCTAGCCTATACATCAGACAATCCCGCGACCGCCGCCCAGATCGTCAACAGTTATGCGCGGTCCTACATCCAATCCAATCTCGACCGGAAATATGAGGCAACATCCGCAGCGCGAGATTTTCTCAAGCAACGCCTCGAAACGACACGTACCGCGCTCAACACTGCCGAATTGAACCTCGTCAAATATGCGAAACAAAACAATATCGTCGAGACCGGCTCTCCAGATAGTGAGGGAAATGGTGGCGAAACGCTGTCGACCAATTCGCTCGTTTCTCTCAACAGCGCCCTTGCTGAGGCACAACAAAAGAGGATTGCTGCAGAGCAGCGTTTTCGCCAGTCAAGCTCCATCACCGAAGTCAACCAGAGCGCGGCCGCTCTACGCGAACAGAAGGCGCTGCTAGAGGCGGAATACAAGGAGAAGAAGACTTACTTAAAGGACAATTTTCCAGCAATGGTCCGACTGCGATCACGGATCGAATCTTTGGATCAAGCTATTCGCCGGGAATCCGGCAACGCCTCGGGTTCGCTACGCGGCGAATATCGGGCTGCGCTCGCCGAAGAGCAAGCGCTTCAGAAGAGGGTCAGCCAGCTGACCGGCAATGTTCTTGCGGAGCGCGACCGGTCAGTCCAGTATAATATGTTGCAACGCGAGCTGGATACAAATCGCTCGCAATATGCTGCCCTGCTCGAACGATATAATAAGATTGACCTTGCAGGCGATTATGACACCCCGCCCGCCAATATTGTTGATCTGGGCCAGGTTCCGGGCGCGCCTTTTTCGCCGAATATTCCCCGCAATCTGATT
>JBBKWK010000230.1:0-6332 GCA_037968915.1 Pontixanthobacter sp. | reverse complement strand
CTCGCAATGCCAATTGGGCCGTGTGGATCGATGAACGTCTGGACGAGCCGGGCCGCATTTTCATGGCGGTTGGCGCAGGCCATTTGGCGGGTAAGAATTCGGTGCAGGAACTGCTGGCGGAACGCGGCATTGCGGCTGTGCGCGTGCAGTAATGATTGGCTGGTTGCAGGCGGCGTGCGTCCGGGCAAAGTGGCTTGTAGCAGGAGCGCCCGTATTGGGGTTGGCATTGGGGTTGGCAGCGTGCGACGGCGGTGAACCACCGGCGTCCCCCGTTACCAATGGAACCCCGGCAATCTGGGAAATCACCTCTGCAGACGGCGCGTTAGAGGGTTGGCTGTTTGGAACGATCCACGCCCTTCCAGACGGTGCGCGATGGCGCAGCGTTCCGGTGCAGCAGGCAATCGACGAGGCGGATTTTTTGGCCGTAGAGATCGCGGCGCTGGATGATGCGGACGCGATTGCGACTACTTTCACCATTCTTTCGCACACGCCCGGGCAACCCCCACTCGACGCGCGCATACCCCAGTCGCAGCACGGTGATCTTGCCGAACTGATCGAGCGCAGTCCCTATAGCGCGGACGATTTTGCAGCGATTGAAAGCTGGGGAGCAGCGCTGATCCTCGCGCAGTCCAGCACCAGCACATCGGACACGGCAAACGGCGTGGACAAGGCCTTGGCCCGTGATTTCAGGCCAACCCGCCCGATCCGGGAAGTGGAAGGTGCGCGCGCGCAACTGGGTGTGTTCGACAGCCTGCCAGAAGCAGAGCAGCGCGACTTGCTGTCGCTCACTGTTGCCGAAGCTGCTCGGCCGAAGACAGCACGGCAAAAAACGGTCCAGCGCTGGCTGGCTGGTGACGTAGAAGCTCTGCTCGACCCAGGTGTGGAAACTCTCCTGGACGATCCGGAATTGCGTGAGGCTCTGGTAGAGAAGCGCAACCGCGATTGGATGCCTGTCATCACCGGCATGCTCCAGCGACAGCCCAAGCCGCTGATTGCCGTTGGTGCAGGGCATATGGGCGGACCACAAGGTTTGCCGGTACTGCTGCGCAAGGCAGGCTATACCGTTACTCGTATGCAATAGGCTTTCAAAAGGCGGACACTGGGCGCGCATCGGCCCAAACTGCTTGCCTTGGCGCTCCCTCCCCCGTATGTGCCGCGCCTTCGGACGCTGTGGTCATCCCTGGAGGCGTGGCGGATCCGAAAGCACAAACACCGTATTTTGAAAGGTAAGTGATTATGAGCGATGCTCTGACCCTGCCGGCCGAGACGCGCGAACGGGCTGGCAAGGGAGCCTCCCGTGCACTGCGTCGCGAAGGCCGAGTTCCTGCTGTCATCTATGGCGGCAAGGAAGAACCCGCCCCGATTCACGTCGAAGCCAAGGAGCTGAACCGTCAGCTTGGCACCGGCCACTTCATGAACTCGATTGTCATGATCGACGTTGGCGGCAAGAGCGTTCGCACCCTGCCAAAGGACGTTGCCTTTCACCCCGTGAATGACCAGCCATTGCACGTCGATTTCTTCCGTCTGTCCAAGGACTCGAAGATCGAAGTCGATATTCCAGTGGTCTTCATCAATGAAGAAGACAGCCCAGGCCTGAAGAAGGGCGGCGTTCTGAACGTGGTCCGTCACGAACTGGAACTGGTCTGCGAAAGCGACAAGATCCCCGACGAAATCCAGATCGACGTTACCGGTTTGGAAGTTGGCGATTCGATCCACATCAGCGACGTTGTGCTGCCTGAAGGTTCAGTCAGCGCGATTACCGACCGTGACTATACGATTGCAACCGTCGTCGCTCCATCCGCGCTGAAGAGCCAGGATGACGAAGGCGAAGAAGGCGAAGAAGAAACCGCAGAAGGCGAAGAAGCTGAAGGCGAAGCATCCGAAGGTGAAGAAGAAAAGTCCGACGACTAAACCTCGGTTTTCTTATCCAATAACGAACGCCCGTCCCGCATATGCGAGGCGGGCGTTTTTGTTTCAGGTTAAAACAAACAACGCGGTTAAGCCAAAAACCCTCGCTTGAGCGGCCAACCAAAAATCTCTAACGGCATCGCTATGCAACTTTGGGTAGGCCTCGGAAATCCCGGTCCGCAATATGCGATGCACCGGCACAATGTCGGATTCATGGCGGCGGACGTCATGGCCGGAATGCATGAGTTTGGCCCGGTTCAGAAAAAATTCTCCGGCTGGATGCAGGATGGCCGGATTGGCGGAGAGCGGATTATCCTGCTCAAACCCGCGACCTTCATGAATGAAAGTGGCCGCGCGGTTGGCGAGGCCATGCGGTTCTACAAGCTCGGTCTGGATGCGCTTACGGTTTTCCATGACGAGCTTGATCTCGCGCCGTTCAAGGTCAAGGTTAAACAAGGCGGCGGCAATGCGGGTCACAATGGCCTACGCTCTATCGACCAGCATTGCGGCAATGACTTCCGCCGCGTCCGCATCGGCATCGGCCATCCCGGACACAAGGACCGTGTGCATGGTTATGTGCTCGGCAATTACGCTAAGACTGAGCAAGACGATCTGGTCGATACTCTTGCTGCGATCAGTTCAGCGGCGGATTGGCTGGCTAAAGGTGATGCACCTCGGTTCATGAGCGAAGTGGCGCTGCGTTTCAACGAATAGTCTCCCAAATTTGTCGGCAATGCTTACACATTTAGATATTCGCAGCGGCCATTAACCAATGCACCAAGCAGAAAACCGCAATTGGCACGCGGCTTGCAAGATTTCCCGTAAACCATTTATCCGAGTTTTCCGGGGGATCTACAATGACAAGCCAGTTTCCAAAATTTGTACGGCACTTCGCAGCCACCGCTGTTTTTGCGCTGGGTTCAATTGCAGCGCCGGCATTGGCAGAGCCAATACTGCTGGACAGCAGTAAGGTCGGTGACAGCTTTACCATTAATTATGACGGCTTTTCCGACAGCACGGTAATTGACGGACTGACGGCATCGACCACTTTCACCCTGACCGGAGTGACCGATACAACATATACGTTCGACTATCTGGTGGCGAACACCACTAGCGGCGGGTTGACGTCGCGGGTGTCGAGCTTTGCTTTCAATACCGATCCTGACATTTCTGGTGCAATCAGCACAGGTGATTTCGGCTTTGTGATTACAGATTCAAATTATCCGAACGGGATCGGCACCGTCGATGTTTGCTTTAAGGGCGGTAAAAGTGGCGCCTGTGCTGGCAACAAGGGCGGCACACTTACCGGTGATACCGGCAGCGGGTCCCTTACCTTATCCTTTTCTGACGCGATCAGTTCGTTGACGCTGGATGATTTTTTCGTGCGGTACCAATCAATCTCGGGTGCAGGAAACGTCTCGTCAGCCAGTGGCAAGCAAATCAGCAGCACCAGCGGCGGTACGAGCGGTGGTACCAGCGGCGGGACACCTGTCCCTGAACCTGGCATGCTCGGCATACTTGCTGCGGCGCTGATCGGCCTGGGCTTTGCCCGCACGCGGCGGCGGAATGGCTTTAGTCCAGCCTGATTTGCTAAAATGAAGAACTAAAAGCCCCGCCCTAACCCGGCGGGGTTTTTTCACCGTAATGCCGCCGCCAAATGCTTCGCGATAGCTGGATTATCGGGTGCTTGTTTCACAGCGGCGCGCAATAGATTGATGCCTTTCGCTGGGTCCTTGCCGGTTTTGACCAATAGCCAACCTGCGGTGTCCATCACTGATGGATGGTTCGGATCGAGCTTCAAAGCGCGCAACGCCAATTCCAACGCTTCGTCCTGCTTCCCCAGCTTACTTTTGGCGAACGCCAGGTTGTTAAGCACGATGGCATTGGGGGTCTTGCTGCGATCCAGAATGTCCTCATACCGACCGGCAGCATCTGCCCAATTCCCCTTACGGAGTGATTGGTCTGCCTTTGCCAATTCACCGCCGACCCACTCCGGCGCCGGGGTTCTGGCCCGCTCTGCATAACGCTTTGCAGATCCATCGCCTGCCGCCTTCGCAGCTTTCGCAGTCAGGAATAATTGGTCCGGCGAAGCGTCTGGCCTGTCAGCCAAAGGACGCAGTGTTTGCAAGGCTTTGACCGCGTCACCGCCCTCCAGCTGCGCTTCTCCCAGCAACTGCCGGGCCAGATAATGTTCAGGATATTTTCGAACCAAAGGGACCAGCCAACCACGGGCTTGCTCATTCAATCCCATGCGGAGCAAAGCCTGAGCGTATAGCGCCTGCATTCGCGGATTATCCCGCATTTCTCTTTCTGAGGGTTGCAGAATATCCCGAACGTCAACCCACCGACCCTGTGCAGATGCCAGGCGCGCCTGAAGGTAAATAACCCGAAGATCGTCAGGCTGCTCTACCGCTACATCGTTGAGCAGGGTCTCTGCTTCAGCCAATTTCCCGAGATCGCCGAGAACGCCGACTTTCCCCAATTTCGCCGCCGAATTGACTGAGCTTACTTTCAAAACCCGGTCATAATTTTGGAGTGCACCTTGTAAGCGGCCCTGCCGAACCGCCAGTTGAGCGGACACCAGCCAACCATCGAGGTTCTCGGGATCCTCTGCCAGCGCGAGTTTAATTAGCTTTTGCACTTCTGCGGGCGAGCCGCCGGCAACAAGCTCAAAGCGCGCGAAAGAAGCATACAGCGGCGCTTTCGTGCCGGTGCTGTTCATCCCGTTCTGGAATGCTTCACGCGCCGCCACGGCGTTGCCGAGACCGATATTTGCCATGGCTCGTAGCCGCCAGGCTGCCGCACTTTCCCGCTCGGCCACTGCAGCAAGCGCATTTTCATAACGTCCCCGCAGAATGTCTGCCTCCGCCTTTAATTCGGGCAGTTCGGCGTTGCCGTTTGCCGAGCGAAGCCTTGCGATGGAAGCCGCAGCCCCTTCCCCATCACCAAGCGCAAGTTGCGTTTTGAAGAGCAATTCCAGCATGATTTGATTGTCCGGCTCGTCCTGCAGCGCGGATATCAAACCGAGCCTTGCGGCGACAAAGTCATTCCGTTCGAAAGATTCCTGCGCCTGAGCTAGTTTCTCCGGTGCCGACTGTCCGCAAGCGGTCAGCACCATTGTTAATGCCAGAACGATCGGACGAATGTGGGTGTTTTTCATGAGCGCTCGATAACAGCAGCAGTTAAAATATTTGTGAATCTTTCCCGCAAGTGCCGCACTTCTGTTGGCCGGTTAATGTGCTAGGCTGCAACGAAACTTTGAGGAGATCCGCTATGCCTTCGATCAATCGCCGTACTTTGCTCGCCGGGGCGGCGGCGACTACCGCCCTCACCGCTGCGGCAGCCGCTGCCCACAGCGATAGTGTAATCACGAAACCGGATATCACCGGCAAAGCGATCCTGATCACTGGTTGCTCGACCGGTTTTGGCCGCCTTGCTGCGGAAAAATTTGCCCGTGAAGGTGCCAAGGTTTTTGCGACCATGCGCAATTTGCCGCGAGCTGAAGGTGCTGCATTAATCGCGTTGGCCACGGCTGAAAACCTAGACCTTCACGTGATCGAGATTGACGTGACAGATGATGACCAAGTCGCCAGCGGCGTTGCCGAGGCGGAACGGATCAATGGCGGCGCATTGGATGTGCTGGTGAATAATGCAGGGATCGGGATTACCGGACCTGTCGAAGTGCAGGATATGGAAGCGACTAAACTCGCCTTCGACACGAATGTGTTGGGTTACCACCGCATGGCCCGCAGCGTATTACCAGCGATGCGAGCCCAAAAATCTGGTCAGATATTCAACGTTTCGTCGCAACTTGGCCGCGTTATTTTGCCCGGCGGCGGTCATTATTCCGCAACCAAATTTGCCATCGAAGCGATGAGCGAACAGCTTGCCTACGAATTGGTGCCGCATAATATCGAGGTGACGATCATCCAACCAGGCGGCTATCCGACCAATATTTGGAAAAATCGCAATCGCTATAACTCGGAGCTGAAAGATCGCGCAAAAGACATTCACAAGGATGGCTACCCGGCATTCATGGCGCGTATGGGCGAAGAAGATGGTTCCGGCCGCAGCGCCGATCCGATTGATGTACCCAATGCAATTGCCGAGATTATCGCCATGCCTGCTGGCACCCGACCCCTGCGCCGCGCAGTGCATCCCGGTGCGAAACCGCAACTGCCGATCAACGATTTAAGCGCAAAAGTTCAGGTCGATTGGCTCGGCGGCTCCCCCTACGGCCCGTGGATCAAGGCGGTCCACAACGCCTAGGGATATTACGACTGGGCTAGTCAAGCGGCGCACGCGCGGCTAAGCGCCGCCACCTGTTCTTACTTCCGGAGTTTTCGATGGGTTTCCGTTGCGGGATCGTCGGGCTGCCCAATGTTGGCAAGTCCACCCTTTTTAATGCGCTCACAGAGACGCAG
>JBBKWK010000229.1:0-5632 GCA_037968915.1 Pontixanthobacter sp. | reverse complement strand
CGCGGAGCTCAATAGAGCATTGGGCGGAGAACCTTCGGTAGAGCGCGTGACTGGACACGATGATCCAGATGCTGATGCTGTCAAAGGCCCTAAGACGCAGTCGCGGTACCCGAAGAGCTGATAAGAGCAAAAACCAGAGTTGGCTTCACCTGGCGTGCAGCAGCATTGGAGCTCTCAAGCATTACAGGCAGTGATCTGCAGCGTTGGATTGGTTACCTACCAATTTCCCGAATACAGTCCTCAAATGAGCCCGGCGATATAGCCGATCAACGCGAAGCTTCCAAGTAGCGAGGAGATAGCTCCGGCGGCGCTTAGCCAGCGTTGCCGCACGCCAGCATGCCAGGCCAGTGCGTTGACCAGCGCGAAAACCAGCAGAAAGACAAAGCTTGCTGCCTGGACGAGTTGCTGGATGCCACCGATCACCGCCATCATCATTGCAAGCCCCGAGATAATTAGCACGCCAGCCCAAGGCGCGCCGCGTTCGTTCTGACGACCGAATAGGCTTGGTATCTCGCCGTCCCCCGCCGCAGTTTTCGCTAGACGCGAGGTGGCAAAGACGGTGGCGTTGATTGCCGAAGCAGTGGAGAAAACCGCAGCAATTGTAACGGCAAAGAAGCCAACTGCACCAAGTGCCGCACGCCCGGCCTCGGCCAATGCCACCTCCTTACGCGCAACGATTGCATCGGCCCCTGCGAGCATCGTGGCGCCGAGCGAAACGAGAATATAGGTCACGCATGTCGCGATAATCGCAAGTCTCATACCGAGGCGTATCGTTCGTTTCGCGTCGCGCATTTGACCGTAATCGTAGGACAGCAACTGAAAACCCTCATAAGCCATGAATACGACACCGACACCCGCAATCGCGCCCAGTGGTCCGACCGGATTATCGCTCGAGATTACTAATCTATCAGGATTCCATTGCCACAAGCCTATTCCGGCCAAGCCAAGCAGGATCCCAAGTTTGCCCCAAACAGCCACCTGTTCGACTATGTCTGCATCGCCAGCGCCCATCAGATTGATGCCTGCGACGACGGCTATGGCACCAACCGCTGCAGCGGGAGCAACCCAACTCGGAACGGAAAAAGCATTGGCAACATACGCCCCGAAGGTGAAGCCGTAGACGGCCACGGTCAGCGTATATCCCGCGATCATGATCCACACCATCATACGGCCTAAACGGACGTAGCCAAGATCGCGCAGGAAACCATATGAGCCTCCTGGCGCATCGCGTTCCACGGTTAGTTCAGCATAGGAATGACCCGAGCAGAAAGCGATCGCACCGCCGATTAGGAAGCTTAGCCAAGCCCAGCGCCCGGCGACTGAGACAACAACCCCAAGTGTCGAGAAGATTCCGCCGCCGATCATTCCGCCAACGGCCATCGCCCATGCTCCACCGAGGCCGAGCACCTTATTCTCGCTATTTGGCTTGGTGCTCACAGGATGCTGACCAAAAACTGGTCTCTTTTAAAGAGCGTCTGGATCGTGCGCTCCGGTCGCTTCATGGTGGAGCAATTTTTGGGATTGCTGTTCATTGCGACGGCTTTCGGTTCTACACGCGCTAATACCCTTTATAAGCGCGTCGAATTCTGTTTGGTTCCAATGACCGAATTTGGGTCGATTGCCGACCAGCCGCTTTTAGGATCTGTTTCAGGCGGCTGGAGCAACAGAACTCGGGTGGGTTCCTCCCATTCGTAGTCTGAAGCTAAGGGCAGCCAGTATAGCTATATAGAACGTCAATGCTTCTTGTTTTGGACCGCCGCTCCGAATACAAGCGTATGAGCCCTGTTCGCTAGGCCGCCAGCCTTGGGATCTACCTAATCCTGCTCCTGTGGATTGCGGAAAAGGCCGGCCTTGGTGGCGACGGTGCCGTTAGCCGTCTGCTTAGGAGCGTTTCATGGCACTCTCGTAAGAAGGCCGCTTCAGTTCGTCGCTGACGGCGGGCGATTGTCAGGCGTTGTCTTATTCTCTTTGAGACCCCGATGACGTTGGCCGAGCCTCAGTATTCTGGTGTGTTTGCCGCTCGGCCTCTGCGTTAATCTCGGCCCCGAACAAAACGGCAAACACCGACAGCCACATCCAGGTGAGCAAAATCAACGGGAGACCTAAAGAACCGTAAGTCTTGTTGTAGCTGCCAAAGTTGTAAATATACACGCTAAACAGGACTGATCCGAAGACCCATAAGATTGTGGCCACGATTACGCCGAGGGAAGTCCATTTCCATTTCGGCTCGCTCTGGTCCGGCCCGTAGCGGTATATCAGTGCCGTCACTCCCATGACGAACACGATCAAGAACGACCATTCGACAGCCAAAATAATCCAACGTCCCGATCCGCTCACGATGCCTTGATTCAGCGCGACGGGCAGGCCGGCGACAAGCGCGAAGGAGATCAATCCACCGGTAACTACAACGATGGTCAGCACAAAGGCAGTTGCGTTGAATCTGATGAAGCTCCGTCGTTCCGGTTGATCATAGGCGATGTTGAGTGCCGTCATCATACCGGCCATGCCACGTACAGCGCTCCAAAGCGCGATCGCGACCCCAATGACGGCACCAAGGCCTAGACTCTTGCTCGACGCGGATGCGAGTTGGGTAAGTGTATCGCCGATCAGTTCCACAGTCGACGGCGGAAGCATACCCGAGAGTGACTGGATGCTTTTCGCCACATCGGCTGGGTTTGCGACTAAACCGTAAATCGAAACCAGCGCGGCTAAGCCGGGGAAGACCGCCACTAGCAGATAATAGGTCACTCCTCCGGCAACGAGCGACAGATTTCTCTGGGCTGTCCCTTTCCGCACCCGTTGCAGAATTTCCGCCCAACCGCGCACCGGGATCTGCCAAGGGGTGTCTGCACTGCGACCGCGGTCCTGCTCCATCTCGTCCAGTCCCTTGTGCGAAAATTCAAATATAGGCCAACGCGCCTTATTGCTCGTGATATCTCTTATGGGTCATCGGCGAGTACCACTCAACAGTGCGAATATCATCGGCCCCAAAAATACCATCCGTTTCAAGGCAAACGCGGCTTTGAGGCGACACATCGCCCATCTGCTCAAGCACCCTGTTGGCCGACCACCTTAGCCCTGCCGGACGAGATAGGAAGTTGGTCGCTAGCCGCGACCCGCGAGAAGCTGGCGAAGATCGGTCCGAAAGTCGTGGCCCATGCCTGCTCCGCCGTCTTTCAGATGGCCGAGGTGTCCGTGCAGCGAGCTGCTCCGGCGCATCCTTGAGTTCATCGACGAGCTGCGCGCCCGGACACGGCGCAAAAGGGCAAAAATCCGTGCGCCAGCTCCAATCATCGCAACCAACAGGCTGATAGTTACACAGCCGCCACTCTAAATGCCGCGTTCCGTCTTCCAATCTACCAAAATCCTGCTTACCCTGCCGCCGTTCAGCGGCGCAGATGCCATTCATCTGAGCAATGGAGGCTGAGAATATGAATGCGCACCTCAAAAAGGTTGTCCAAGTGTCGAGGGACACCTTTTGGATCGTGCCAGGTGTCATGGCGTTCGCGGGAATTATCCTCGCCATGGCACTTGTATACGTTGATCGGAGTGGAGCCCTTCCGGCCTGGTTGCTCGACAGCGCTTTGCTCTATAACGGCGGCAGCACAGGAGCGCGAACCCTGCTGGGTACGGTGGCTTCATCGACCATAGGAGTTGCCGGCACGGTCTTTTCCATCACCATCGCCGCGCTTTCATTGGCAGCGGGCCAGATGGGACCACGACTGCTTCGGAACTTTACAAAGGATCGCGGCAATCAAATAACTTTGGGAATATTTCTCGGAACCTTCTGTTACTCTCTGATGGTACTTCGGACGGTCAGAGCCGAGAACGAGGGAGCGTTTGTTCCGCACCTTTCTCTGACCTTCGGCATTGTTCTGGCCTTCGTGTGCGTTGGCACGCTGGTATACTTCGTTGGCCATATGGCTAGCCGCATCAACGTCGATACCGTCATAGGTCTGGTAAGCGATGATGTCCGCAAGGCCATCGATCGCCTTGCCGTTGAAGAGCCCGGGCCGGATCAGCCACCGTTGAGTTTCTGGCGCGATGCTGTGCCCTTGGTGGATGGGCGGCGCGGATATCTTCAACAGCTCGACGACGCCGTCCTGGCCTCTTGGGCCGTTGAGAATCACACAAGCATTCGGCTGCTTGTGAGGCCTGGCGACTACATTTTTCCCGGCGCGCCGATAGCGCTCGTGAAGTCGATGACAGGAGGCGCCGAAGATGCAATCGGCCGCGCCACTGCGCTCGGCGGACAGAGAGGCAGCTCCGACGATATCGAGTTCGCGATCAGGCAGCTGGTCGAGGTCGCGGTTCGTGCCTTGTCGCCGGGCATTAATGACCCCTTGACCGCGATCAACGTAGTCGACCGTCTTGGCGCGGCGCATTGCGACCTCGTCCCATGTCATCTGCCCACAGGCGTGGTGATCGAGGAAGGCCGGCCGGTGCTGCTAGTTCCGAGCGTAGATTACGACGGCTTTGTTGATGCGATGTTTTCTATGATCCGGCAGAACGGATCGGGCAGTCCCGCGGTGCTCATCCGAGTTTTGGATGTCCTTACCGCAGTCGTGAGCGCCGAAAGGAGCCCTGCGCGGGGCGTGACACTTCAGCGCCACGCTGATCTCGTGCTCGACACCGCAATACAGGACATCGCATCGCCGGCTGATCTCGATGACATTCGGCGGCGCCATAGCGGGTTTGTTGCCATGAGAGAGCGTGGTCCCTTTGGCCAATTAGAAGCAATGGCTTCTGCCTAGGTCGACGATTTCGCTGTCAGGTCCATGCACTGGCGGAACTTGGAATAGCATGGGGAATCCGTTCAATTTAGGGGAGTTTCTCTAATGCTCGATTTGGCGGTCGGACGATGCGATGCGCAGCCTTGTTCGGGATTTGCCTAGATTAGCTGAACCCGAGGGCTTCGCGCCGATCCTGCTAATCAATCGGCAGACTGGTCGCGCGCGCCAGTCGGCCGATTGATTAGCAGGATAGGTTGCCGTCCCACTGAGATTGCTACTTAATCGCCACGGTGGCTTTACGAAGTTACGTCCATTCAGCCCGTCTGCGAACGTTCCCGAAAAGCGGATTTAACGGGCCCCCTTGCTCGCTCGGCGTGTATCGCCTTCACTTCCACGTGAATTGTCTGTGCCCTTCGGGAAATTGCCGCTCCGCTGCACTGAACCCTTTTCAACGTCAGTCTGATGGGCGGGGTTCTTGTCGACAGTGTTCTTGGGTTGATTGCCGTCTTTGGCCATAATAGCTCTCCTTCCTTACTCAACGTACCAATAGCGAATTATTTCCCGTTCTCAGAGGTCGTTCCTCCATTTGTGCCGCTGGTACGTCCGATCGAATGACAGGTTTCGGGAAACGGGCTTATTGTTGCAAGCGTCAGCAAATGGGTGAAGGCGGACATTCGATGTTACATGTTACAAGTCCAGATTTGATGGCTGGCCTCCGCAGCAACTCAAGAACGCTAGCCCTAGACGTAAATTCTATTCCGAAAACGTAATTCGAAATGACATTGCTGGCGGAGGATCGCTAGAACGCGGGTATGGAGAAACCAAACGCGGTCTGAAGCATTTAATAGACGAAGCAGGTAGCTTGCTTGTCAATCAGACGTGGCGAGATGAGGAACACA
>JBBKWK010000228.1:0-2564 GCA_037968915.1 Pontixanthobacter sp. | reverse complement strand
AGACCACAATCTGCCTTTTGCGGTAGCATTGGTGCTGCTCGCCTTGCTGACAATTATCCAGCTGGTCGGGTTGGGTGATTTCGGTGCAGATGTGGACGTTGACAGTGATATAGACCTGGACGCGGATGGCGGGCTGGGCAGTGCCGGATTTGCCGATAGCCTTGCCAGCATCATCGGCCTTGGCCGGGTTCCCTTTACGATCTGGCTTGGCGCGTTCCTGATGATGTTCGCCGGGTTGGGCATCGGCATTCAGGCCTTGGCCGACGGGTTTCTGGGCACCCCGCTATACAGTCTTCTCGCTGCGGCTATTTCCGGAGTGGCGGCATTTCCCGCAACCGGCCTGATCGTGCGCCCACTGGGCCGCATTCTGCCACGCGATGAAACAACTGCGGTGAGTGTGGACAGTCTGGTCGGCCGCCGCGCGACAATTTCAATTGGCCGGGCCGAGCATAAATCGCCTGCGCGCGGGCAGGTCACGGATCGCCACGGCCGCCCGCATCAGGTGATGATCGAGCCCCATGATTCCGCCCAGATCCTGAGTCAGGGCGACGAAGTTCTGCTGGTCCGCCGCGATGGCGAGACCTTCTACGCTGTACCACTTGCGGAGCGCCAGCTCGCGCCGACTGTTTGAACGAAAGGCTTATGATGAGCGGATTGATGGAATATGGAATTGTCGGAGGGGTAATCTTCCTCTTCTTCCTGATAATACTGGTCGCGATCACCCGGCTCTATCGCCGGGCGACCAAAGAAGTTGCCTTCGTGCGCACCGGTTTTCGCGGCGAACAAGTGGTGATGGATGGCGGCGCGATGGTGCTGCCGGTCCTGCATGAAACCATGCCGGTCAATATGAACACCGTGCGCCTTGCGGTTGAACGCAAAAATGCGGACGCGCTGATTACGCTCGACCGGCTGAGGATCGATGTGAAGGCCGAATTTTACGTCCGCGTCCGTCCCGACGCCAGCGCGATTGCAATGGCCGCCCAGACATTGGGTTTGCGGACGATGCATCCCGAAGCGTTGAAGGATCTTGTAGAAGGCAAATTCGTCGATGCGCTGCGTTCGGTCGCGGCGGGCATGACTATGAACGAATTGCACGAACAGCGGGCGGATTTCGTCCAGAAGGTACAGCAGGTTTCCTCCAACGATCTGGCGATGAACGGGCTGGAGCTGGAATCGGTTTCCCTTACCGGGCTCGACCAGACCAGTATCGAACATTTCAACGCTAACAATGCGTTCGACGCCGAGGGTTTGACCAAGCTGACCGAGCAGATCGAATTGCGCAAGAAAGCGCGCAACGACATCGAGCAGGATACCCGCGTGCAGATGGAAACCAAAAACCTGGAGGCCGATCAGAAGAGCTTCGAGATCGGGCGTGACAATGAATTTGCCCGGCTGGAACAGGAACGCGAAGTGGAAATGCGCCGCGCCAAGCAAAGCTCCGAAGTTGCCCGCGAACAGGCGGAACGCAGCCGCGAGGCGGATTCGGCCCGGATCGAAGCCAAACGGCAAGTCGATTCCCAGCAGATCGAGGCCGACCGGATGGTCGAGGAAGCCCGCATCGCGCAGACACAGTCGCTCGAAATCGCCCGGCAGGAACAGCAGATCGCGGTCCAGAACAAGTCGCGCGAAGAAAGCCAGGCCAAGGCCGAAGCCGACGCCGCCCGGGCCAAGGCGGTGGCCGCCGAAGAAGGCGTGCTGACTGCCCGCGAAACCGAAGTGGCAAACCGCGAAAAGCAGATCGAACTGATTGAAGCCTCAAAAACCGCCGAACGTGACGCGATCAAGGTCAAGGTCGAAGCCGAGGCGGAAAAAGACGCCGCCGGCAACCGCGCCGAAGCCGTCAAAATGGCAGCACAGGGCGAAGCCGATGCCGAACGCTTGCGCGCCGAGGCTGCCCGCGTGCGTTTCGAAGTGGAGGCCGCCGGTCAACGCGCGATCAATGAAGCGTCCAACATCCTGTCGATGGACCAGATCAGCCTGCAGACCAAACTGGCACTGCTCAAGGTCCTGCCCGAACTGATCCGCGAAAGCGCCAAGCCGATGGAAGCGATCGAATCGATCAAGATCGTGCAGGTCGACGGGTTGACGGGTCACGGCGGAAACGGCGGCGGCCGCGCCAATGGTTCCGGCGGGTCCGGCGGCGGATCGGGCAATCTGGCGTCAGACGCAGTGTCCGCTGCCCTCGCCTATCGCGCGCAGGCACCGGTGCTGGACGGGTTGATGAAGGAACTGGGGCTGGACGGCAGTTCGCTCGGTTCGCTGGTCGGCGGCTCAACGCTGGTTAGCGGCGCCAATGCAAATGAAGGCGATGCGGGCAAGGCAGAGATCCCAGCCAAGCCTGCCGACAAACCCAAAGCCAAACCGCTTCCAAAAGCGGAAGAGCCAGCGGGTGCGCCGGCTAAATAATCTACAATGAAAAGCCAAGGAGCGCTGCGCCAGTTGGCTCGGCGCTCCTATTCTTTGGTCCGGTCGGTTGCGAACATGAAATTACAAATGGCAGCAAGCGACCCAGAATCGGACGCTGAAACATTCAGTCACAATGCTATGGCAGTGCTGATGCCCTA
>JBBKWK010000227.1:0-5228 GCA_037968915.1 Pontixanthobacter sp. | reverse complement strand
CGGCATGATAAAGGCCCAATCGTGCAAGTCTGGCTTTCACTTCAGAGGCCGTTTCAGGCTGGCCGTAGTGATATCCCTGACCCTTGAGTGGTCCCATTTTTTTCAGCCACTCAAGCGTTGCCTCGTCCTCTATCCCCTCGGCCGTGATAGGGATCGATAAACCATCGCCTAGCGATATGATCGCGTTAATGATCTTGCTGCCTGAAGCGCTCTCTCCGCCGGCCAGATCGCCGACAAAGCTGCGGTCGATTTTCAGCCGATCAAAAGGAAGGGATTGCAGCTGCGACAGGCTGGAATAACCAGTGCCGAAATCGTCGAGACTGATCTGGACACCCTGGTTGCGCAAACTGGTGATCATCGACCGGACAAGACCTATATTTTCAAGGAAACAGGACTCGGTAATTTCGATTTCCAGCCGCTGGGGCGGAAAATTGTGCTTAATCAGAAATTTGAGCATCTTTTGCGCAAACCAAGGATCACGCAACTGGATCGGGGAAATGTTGACGGAAAGTGTAATGGCCGGGTCCCATTGACTGGCGTCGGAAAACGCCTGTTCAATCAATTGATCGGACATATCCCCAATCAATCCCATCTCTTCTGCAACTGGGATAAAAATGTCTGGTTTGACGATCCCGAGTTCCGGCGAAACCCAGCGCGCAAGCATCTCGAATCCGGCTAATTTGTCCGTATTGAGATCGATCTGCTGTTCGTAATACGGCACGAATTCACCATTGGTCAGCCCCTTGCGAATACCGTTTTCAAGCTCATTGCGTAGGCGCAGTTGGTGTTCCATGCTGGCATCAAACCAGAAATAGCGATTCCGCCCTTGCTTTTTTGCATGGTACATCGCGATGTCGGCAAAATGGAGCAGGCCTTCGGCATTGGGTGGTCCGGATACAGGGCAGCCTTCCACCTCTGTGGTGGAAATCCCTGCCGAAATGGTGATTTCCACTGCTTGGCCCGCCGTTGAAATCGGTTGGGCAACTGCATTGATCAATCGATTGACCAATTGGTCAACGCGGGTTCGATCAGGTTGGTCAAAAGTGACCACGCAAGCAAATTCATCGCCGCCTAGGCGCGCAAGCAGGCTGCCTTTCGGCAATAAGGATTTGATCCGTTCAGCAGTTGTTTTTAACACCAGATCGCCGACTTGATGCCCGTTGCAATCATTGACCTGCTTGAAATTATCAAGGTCCAACATGATGAAGGCGGTGTGCTTTCCTGCTTCATTTGCCCGATCAATCAATGCGTCTGTTCCAGGGGTAATGCTGCGTCGATTCAGGCAATTGGTGAGCATGTCAGTTTCGGCGAGTAGGCGCGCATTTTCTTCCGCTAATCTGTGATGTTCCAATTCTGCCAAAAGCTCGCTGTATCTGCACCAGCCAAAGATGATCAGCGCGATGTTCAGCAAAAGGGCATTGACCAGCATCAGATCGGGCCCAGGCCCCATTCCAACCCAATTGTTGAGGATACGCGGTAAGACTGCACTCCCGATCCCGACAAACATCAGAATCGCAGATGCAGAAATGCCCAAAGCAACGAAATCGCGTCCGGCTCTGTCTTGCTCGTTCTTCTGTTTGGCAGTCTTTTCGGTCATTATTTTCGAAGCTTCCGCATCACCTGAGGCAGAGACAACTTGGCCCCTTAGTTTTGAACTCTGTAAGCCATAGGTGAGGGTACTGAAGATCGGGTTAATGTGTTGGTCCGGCAGAGTATTATGCAAGTAACGCCGATTAATTGGTCGAAATCAGGACCTCTGTGGTAGCCGCCCCATAAATCTGGCGCTATCGCGATGCCGATCAAAATTTTGAATGGAGTGCTGAATGCCGCGTTATTGGCTGATGAAATCTGAACCCAATGTCTATGGTTGGGATGATCTGGTAAAGGAGAAGGAAGGAACATGGGACGGGGTCCGCAATCATCGCGCGAAGAATAATCTCGCAGCGATGGAGGTGGGCGATCAGGTGTTTTTCTATCATTCTAATATCGGGCTGGAAATCGTCGGAATTGCCGAGGTGAGCGTGGCCGGAATTACCGATCCCACCGATCCGGAAGGGAAGTGGGCGGCGGTCAAGATTATCCCCAAAACCAAGCTTCCCCAACCGGTTACTTTGAAGCAGGCCAAGGCCGAGCCACTGCTTGCGGAAATGGAACTGGTCAAACTGATGCGCCTGTCGGTCAGTGAAGTAACGCCAGAGGAGTGGTCGATTGTCCTATCGATGGCCGGTGCATAACCCACAATTATCGCAAACGAACTTGGCGGTATGCTGAATAAACAAACTTAATGTGCCACCTTGCTACGGCTCGGTTTTCGGCGGCGTCATGTGGTTAGCATTGGGTTAACTGCCGGGAATGAGAAAAGCACTTGTCCTAACCGATGAATCCGCCCGCCATCCATTTCTGGCGTCACTGCCTCCGCATGTACGGCGCAGTGTGAAGCCAATCCCGGCCAGATCGGGTTGGGCACTCACTCAAGACGACGTGCGAGGATTTTTTGGCGCATATGTTGCCTGCCTGTTGGCAGTGCTGATCTTCATTGCCTGAATGCGTTCCCGGTTATTAGGCCGGTAACGCAGCCTGTTCGGCCTTGAACAGCATCTGCCCTAGCCATGCCGAAACTAGGCACATCGCCGCGCTCAGTAACAATTGATCGGTCACCGCGACGCCGGCCTTGCTCAATCCTATGGCAAGCAGTGAGCCCACCACCATCGCTCCTGAATTGACAATGTTGTTTGCCGCGATTGTGCGTGCGGTCTGCGATTTGTCAACGAAAGTGGTCAGGAAAGCATAGAGCGGAACAACGAACATGCCGCCCGCCACGGCTATGCCCAGTAGGCTGAGAAGTAGGGGAATTGCCAGCGGCTGGATGACGAATGTCGGAACATCCATCAAGCCATTCTCAGGGTGCGGTGCCCAGCTGCCGCAAACCCAGTAAAATGCCACTACAAACAGTCCCATGGCAATCACCGATACTGGTGAATAACGCGCAGAGACGGTGCCTTTCAGAAGGCTGTTGATTGACATCGAGCCGATCGCGACCCCAACCGAGAATATTACCAGGAACAGGCTGGCCACTTCCTTGCTCGCGGTCAGAATGTTCTTGGCCAGCGGGGGAAACTGGATGAACAATACCGCGCCGATGGTCCAGAAGAAGCTAATCGCCAAGATCGCCAGAAAAACTCGCCGATCGTGCATGGTGTTGCTGATCAATTGCTTGGACGCACGCCACAGATTCCAGTCAAGCGGCTCGGCTTCGATGGTTGGCGGGGCCGGGGGCACCTGACGTCCAGAGAAATAACCGACAATCGCCGTCAAAACTACGCCAAGCGCCGCCCATTCCACATCGATCCAGCCCGCCAGAATGGTGCCAAACAGGATTGCGATATAGGTTCCTGCTTCGACCAGACCTGTGCCCGCCAGAACCTCGTCCTGATGCAAATGTTGCGGTAAAATAGCGTATTTGATCGGGCCGAAGAATGTCGAATGGACGCCCATCGCAAACAGTGCCGCGAGCATGAGCGGAATTGCAAGACCGGACGATGCGCCGCCTTGCCACGCCACATATAGGCCCGCGCCGCCGACGATCATGATGAGAATCTCGCAGAATTTGACAATCCGGATGATCGCCGCCTTGTCGCGCATATCCGCCAATTGTCCGGCCAATGCGGAAAGCAGGAAAAATGGCAGGATAAACAAGCCGGAAGCGAGGGCGCTGAATTGTGCCTCTGCCTCCTGAGAATTGTAGATGCTGTACACGACGAACAGCACCATCGCATTTTTATACAGATTATCGTTAAACGCGCCGAGAAGTTGGGTAACGAATAGGGGCAAAAATCGCCTGCTGCGTAACAAATGCGTCGTTGTGGTCATAAATTCCTGCCGTCGGCCCCAAGGAGCAGTCGGTCTATAGCAATGGAACTTGTGAACAAGGGGAAAGGCAATTGGGATGCGGAGCTTTGCCCCAGGTGTTTTGCGCGCTAGGGAGGGAGGTGATGATGACGCTTCCCAACATACTCACCATGTCTCGCATCGTAACGATCCCGCTGCTGGCATTTCTGTTATGGTGGCCGGATTGGCAGCTGGGTTATGCGCTGGCATTCGGACTTTACGGCCTGATGGGGATTACCGACTATTTTGACGGATATCTTGCCCGGTCAAGCGGGACTGTGTCGAAGCTCGGTCAGTTTCTCGATCCCATAGCTGATAAATTGATGATTGCTGCGGTCATTCTTGTGCTGACCGCGCAAGGGTACCTGCGCGGGCCCTATGTGGGGGATATGCACGTCATCGCCGGATTGATTATCCTGATGCGAGAGATCGCCGTTTCAGGGCTGCGCGAATTCCTCGGCAGCCTGCAGATTTCCGTGCCGGTCAGCAAATTGGCCAAATGGAAAACAACCCTGCAACTGATCGCCCTTGGCGGTTTGATACTGGGCGGCGCGGTACATGGTCCGCCATGTGCGTCCCTGGCCGATGTATGCCCCTCGCCAAAAGAGAACTGGATCCACTTAGTCAGTCTGGGCGCGCTCTGGGGGGCTGCAGTGCTAACGCTTATTACCGGGTGGGATTATTTGCGGGTAGGCCTCAAACATATGGATTGATCTGGCGGCCACCGCTGAGCCGTCGCTGACGCGCCGCGCGATTTCTGCAATTAATTTGCGTACCAAGTCGACCCTAGGGTGATGATTAATGGCTACTGTTCTTCGAGCTACACAGACTTTTGAAAGTTTCAGATGTGTCGTGTGCGATTCTCAAATGCAGCCCAGTCTCGTTTGCGACAAAGTGAAAGACGATGAGGCTGGTCTGATGGCGGCGGTGCAGTGCAGCAACTGCAACCAGATCCAGCTTTCCCCACCGGAATACGATCTCGATTTCTATAAGGATGACGGCCAGATCAAGTCAGTTGTCAGCAATTATGGCACCCAGATGGAGACATTGTTCAAGCATAGCTTCATCGAAGCAAGGCGCCGTACTGAACGGTTCTCGGAAATGGGTTTCAAGCCTGAGAACTTGGAAGCCGGAAGTACGTTGCGGGTCCTTGATGTTGGCGGCGGATACGGTTTCTTTGGTTCGGAATTCAAGCGCCATTATCCCAACGCGTCGGTTACTGTATTGGAACCGAGCGGGGAGCGATTGCAGATCGGAGCTGATCACTTGTCCTCGGTTGGCCGGGATGATCACTTGCCGCAAATGCAGGCGGGCTTGCTTGATGAGCAATTCGCCACAGA
>JBBKWK010000226.1:0-10169 GCA_037968915.1 Pontixanthobacter sp. | reverse complement strand
CGAACAGGAGTAGATATCACAATGGCAGATTGGAAAGATCCCCGAACTTCACGGACGGATTTCGGCGCGTCTCCAAACCTGACGGGTGAAGTCGCAGGTCGCGAAGTTTTCGACGCAGGGCTGCGCAAGCACATGCTGTCGATCTATAATTACATGGCATCCGGCGTAATGCTGACCGGCATCGTCGCGTTGCTATTTGCCCAATCGGGCATGGCAGAAAGTGTATTGATGGGCGGCGGTATCCTCAGCTGGGTCATCATGCTTGCACCGCTCGGCTTCGTTTTGGCCATGAGTTTCGGCCGGAACAAGTTCAGCACGGCAGGCCTCCAAGCGATGTTTTGGGGTTTTGCAGTGGCGATGGGCCTCTCGCTCTCCGCCATTTTCCTGCAATATACCGGTGCTTCGATTGCAGCGACGTTCTTCGCAACCGCCGGCGCATTCGCAGGCCTGAGCCTGTTTGGTTACACCACTAAGAAAGATATTTCTGGCTGGGGTAGCTTCCTGATCATGGGTGTGATCGGCCTGATTATCGCCAGTGTGATCAATATTTTCATGCAGTCGCCTATTTTTGATCTGGCGATCAGTTTCCTCGGTGTGCTGATTTTTGCAGGCCTTACCGCCTACGATACGCAGCGACTGAAGCGGGAATATGTGGAAATCAAGAACGCTTCGATGACCAACCCGGCGATTGCTCTGGCATATCCAATGGGCAAGATGGTCGTGATGGGGGCTCTTAGCCTGTATCTCGACTTCATCAATATGTTCCTCTTCCTGCTGCGCTTTATGGGATCACGCGATTGATCCTGCGCAGCTAGCAAGCGCAACTGGCCGCTTGCAGGACTCGTCCTATCGATGCCCGGAGTGCTTTACGCATTCCGGGCATTTTCTTTGCCTGTGCATGGCGTTACAGACGGGCAATCAATGATTAACGGATTCAGCCAGGCGAAAGGCTGGCTCCTATATCGTATTTAAAACAGGGGGCCTGAAAGCAATTTCGGGCGATCAGGAGAGTTTCGTTTCATGTTCGAGTCCAGCCAGACCAAAATCCGCCTTATTGCTCTTGCAAGCGGCTTGGCCGTGCTGGCGGGCTGCGCCACACCGCCGCCCCCGCCTCCGCCGCCGCCGCCTCCTCCGCCCGTACAAGTGGTGATCCCGTCACGTCCGGCTCCGCCGAGCGGCGCGGTATCCCTGATGGCAATCCCTGCTGTTGGCGTGGACGGTATGCGTCAGACGGTGAACTACAATCTAAGTTCCGCGCAGACGATCTGGAATTTACGGTCGGCGTTGAATGTGGCGGCGCTGAATTGCCAAGGTTACGAACATACGTCGATCTTGCCGGCCTATGCCTCGCTGCTAACCAACAATAAGCGTGAATTGGCGGACGCGAACAAGGCAGTGACCAAGGAATTCAAGGACCGCTACGGATCTGACGCGCGCGATGCGCAGGATAATTATATGACTCAGGTCTATAATTACTTTGCCTTACCGCCCGCGCAGGAAGCATTTTGCACCACTGCGAGCCGCGTTGCGGGGGAATCGCTGTTAGTTGCGCCCGGTGATCTCGAAAGCTTTTCGGTTCGCGGTTTGCAATCGCTGGAAGCCGTGTTCGAAGATTTCTACCGCGCTTACGAGCAATACCGGGTGAATGTGGCGATGTGGGATGCGCGTTACGGACCGCCCCAACCGGTTAATCCGGCGTCATACACCGGCCCCGCGGTCTATACCCCGGCCGATCAGGGCTTTGGCCCTGAACAGACTGGTGATCCGGTATTTGTTTCCAGACCGGTCGTGGAAAGTTTAACTCCAACGCCTGTGATGCCTGATACGGCGGCAAGTCCGGCGATTACATATCAGCCCGCTACCGAACTATCGGAGCCTGCGGTTTCCGGATCCGGACCGGTGTTTGTGTCTAATCCGGTGGTCGAGCCGATCCCGGACGAGGACGGCTAGAAACAATTTGTCATAGGTTGCGGCGATAACAGGGTTGGTGCGGCGGCGCTGGTATCTCGGCGGGGGAACCTCTAAGGGGCTGCCATGCATTTTCTCGATCAAGCCAAGATTTTCCTCCGATCCGGTGCGGGCGGCCCCGGTGCCGTCAGTTTCCGGCGTGAAAAATATATCGAATATGGCGGCCCCGATGGCGGCAGTGGCGGCAAGGGCGGGGACATCGTGTTCAAGGCCGTCCAAGGCCTTAATACGCTAATCGATTTTCGCTATTCTCAGCATTTTAAAGGAAAGCGTGGTACCCATGGTATGGGCCGCGACCGGACCGGCGCTGGCGCGGATGCCTTGGTCATCGAAGTGCCCGTGGGCACCCAAATATTGTCGGAAGACAAGGAAGATATTCTCGCCGATTTTACCGAGATCGGCCAGGAAGTCACATTCCTCGAGGGCGGAATGGGAGGACGCGGCAATGCCAGCTTCAAAAGCTCCACCAATCGCGCTCCGCGCCAGCATCAGCCGGGCGAAGCGGGGCAGGAGATGTGGGTCTGGCTGCGCCTGAAACTGCTCGCTGATGTCGGCTTGCTGGGCCTGCCGAATGCGGGCAAATCGACCTTTATCAATGCGGTTTCCAATGCTCAGGCCAAGGTCGGGGCTTATGCCTTCACCACACTGGTGCCGAAATTGGGCGTAGTGCGGCACAAAAACCGCGAATTCGTAATTGCCGATATTCCCGGCCTGATCGAGGGCGCGGCGGAAGGCGCTGGCATCGGGGACCGGTTCCTCGGCCATATCGAACGTTGCCGCGTGCTGATTCATCTGGTCGATATTACCGGCAGCGATCCGGCTGAAGCGATGAAAATCGTCGAAGGCGAGCTTGAAGCTTACGGTGCCGGGTTGGAAAACAAAGTCCAACTGATCGCGCTGAACAAGGTCGATCTGGCGGATAAGGAACTGGTCGACGGTTTCGCCAAGGAATTACAGGCCGCTGGCGCGGACAAGGTCTTCGGAGTGTCCGGCGCAACTGGCGAAGGTGTCGAAAGCCTGCTGAATGCGGTGTTGCAGCATCTGCCGGACCGCACATCGACCGAAACCAAAGGCAAGGCGGAAGAAGATACCTCCGAAGCTGCGCCCTGGTCTCCCCTTTGATGGATAGGCATTGAGAGCACTTCTATTCGCCATCGCTTGGCGCTAACCCGCTGCGCATGGCTATTACGCATCTTCGTGATTTCTCCGACCCCGCCGCTGCCAAACGGCTGGTGATCAAGGTCGGTTCTGCGCTGCTGGTTGGCGCAGATGGTCAGCCGCGCCATGAATGGCTGGCAGGTCTGGTGGCAGAGGTGGCAGCGATGCAGGATGCGGGCCAGCAAGTGGTGTTGGTCAGTTCGGGTGCGATTGCATTGGGCGCGGCGCGCATGGGACTTGCTAAAGGCGGGCGGGGCAGTCTGGCCGATGCGCAGGCGGCGGCATCTGTCGGTCAAATTGCGCTGTCCGGCTTGTGGTCGCAATTGCTGGAAAAACATGGCTTGGGCGCTGCGCAAATGCTGGTGACGCTGGGCGATCTGGAGGATCGGCGGCGCTATCTCAATGCGTCCTCCACCCTCAGCCGATTGCTCGAGGCGGGCATTGTGCCGGTGGTGAACGAGAATGACAGCGTAGCTACCGAGGAAATCCGATTTGGCGACAATGACCGGCTGGCCGCGCGGGTTGCGCAGGCGGCGGGCGCCGATGCTGTGTTGCTATTGTCCGACGTGGACGGGCTGTATGACCGAAACCCTTCCGACCCGGCGGCAATTTTGCTGGATCAAGTGGACGGCGTGACCGACGCGGTCCGGGCGATGGCTGATGGCGGATCTTCCTCGGGCCTTGGCTCTGGCGGCATGATTTCAAAACTACAGGCGGCCGAAATTGCGGAGCGGGCGGGTATTGCGCTGGCAATCATCAACGGGACGCGGGATCGCCCCATCCAATCTGCGCTGGACGCTTCCCGAGGGACCTTGTTCCTCGCGCAGCGCCGCGATGCAGGCCGCAAAGCCTGGCTGGGTGGGCGGATTGATCTGCGCGGCACGCTATCTGTGGATACGGGGTGCAGCAAAGCCCTGACCACGGGGTCCAGCCTGCTCGCTGCCGGAGTTACCGCCGTCAAAGGCGAATTTGCGCGGGGCGATGTGGTCAGTATTGCGGGCAGCGATGGCCGGATTTTAGCTCAGGGTCTGGCTGAATATTCCGCACATGAATGCCGGGCCATCATGGGGCTGCGTGAAAATGCACAAGCCGAAAAACTCGGCTACGCGCCGCGCCCCGCCGTTATCCATCGTGATCATATGGTGCTGCTGTGACCTTTGAGAAAACCGTGGCCGTGACTGGCGGCACCGGCTTTGTCGGGCAAGCGGTGCTAGACATGATGGCACAACGCAATATCGCGGTGCGGGCATTGGCACGCAAAGTGCCCGGCGACCGGCCTGATGTAGATTGGATTGACGGAAATTTGGGTGATGCGGCGGCGCTCGACCGGTTGGTTGCTGGCACGGAAACTGTGATCCATATTGCAGGCCTGACTAACACGCCCGATCCGGCGGAATTCGAGGCGGCCAATGTTGCCGGAACCGCAGCTGTGATCGCCGCGATGGAGCGGGCCGGGTGTAAGCGTCTGATATACGTATCCTCCCTATCTGCCCGCGAACCGAGCCTGTCAGCCTATGGCGCGTCCAAGGCGCGGGCGGAGGAACTGGTTGCCGCCAGTGGACTCGATTGGACGACTGTCCGCCCGCCGGGCGTTTATGGCCCGCGGGATGTCGATTACCTCGATATGTTCAAGGCCGCGCGCTTCGGTGTTGTGCCGCTGCCACCGGGCGGCGCTTCGTCGATGATCCACGTTGATGATTTGGCGCGATTGCTGATCGCATTGGTGCCATCATCGCCCGAGGTCCGGCGAAAAATGTTCGAACCCGATGACGGGCGTGAAGGCGGCTGGTCGCATAAGGAAATGGCCCAAGCAATTGGCGATGCAATTGGACGAAAAGTGCTCGCGCCCCATTTGCCGAAATCACTGCTTCTCGGTGCGGCCGGACTTGACCGGATTTTGCGGGGCGAGAAAGCCAAGCTGACCGCAGATCGGGTGGGCTATATGTGCCATCTCAACTGGGTCGCACGTTCGGGCATGGCGGTACCGCCAGGTATCTGGACACCTGCCATTTCAACGCGTGATGGTTTGAAATCTACCGCTGAGTGGTACCGCCGGAACGGTTGGCTTTAGAACGCGGGTTCGTATCCCGGAGGCAGATCGTCCTCGTCGGTTGGTGTGTGGATGCCGCATTCGGTTTTTTCCCAACCTTTCCACCGGCCGGAACGCGGGTCTTCGCCCGGCGCGACTTTGCTGGTGCAGGGGGCGCAGCCGATCGAGGGATAGCCTTCCGCAACCAGCGGGTGGCGGGGTAGATTGTGTTCCTCGAAATAGGCCTGAACATCCTCGCCGCTCCAGTCGATCAGCGGATTAATTTTAAGCCTGCCCTGCGCATCCGAACTATCTACCTCGAAGCGCGGCAGATTGGCGCGGGTGGAGGACTGGAAGGCCTTGCGCCCGGTAATTGTCGCGTCAAATCCTGCCAGTGCACCCGCCAGCGGAATGACTTTGCGAATTTCGCAGCAACCGTCGGGATCGTAGGACCAGCGCAGCCCGGTTTCGTCCTTTGCCGCCAAAGCTGCCGGATCGGGTTTCAGATTGCGTAGGCCGGTCAAGCCGAGCCGCTCAACCAAAGTATCGCGGTAGGTCAGCGTCTCGGGGAAATGCTTGCCGGTTTCCAGGAATAGCAGCGGCAAAGACGGATCGACCTGCGCAATAAGGTGCAGCAATACAGCACTTTCTGCGCCGAAGCTCGAAACAGTTGCAATATCTCCAACGAGCCGCTCCTCGATCACGCCATGCAGCATTTCCAGCGTAGCGCGGCCGCGGAACATCCGGTTGAGGCGGATTGCATCGGCCTCGCTGAAGCGCGGGCCGGTGTCGATCCGGTCGCGGGTGCGGCCAAATGGTTGCGAGGGGAGGCGGTCTGAGATGGCGTTGAGATCGGCTTCAGCCATTATCGCCCCCATGCCGAAGACCCCAGATTGGTACTCGAGCGTCGGTGGTCGGTTGATAGACCTCTGGCCAGCGGGTCAGCGCATTATCAACATCAGCTGCATCCAGTGGCTGATCCGGCTGGAAGGCGTCGAAACCGCAGCGCTTCATAAAGGCGATCTGGTCGACCAGCACGTCACCAACGGCGCGCAATTCACCGGTATAGCCCGCCTCGCGCAGCACGCGTGCAGCAGAATAGCCTCGGCCGTCGCCAAATGTGGGGAAGTTTACCTCGACCAGCCGAATGCGGTCCAGATGCGGCAACAGGTTGCGCGCGTCTTCGCCCGGTTCGATCCGCACGGCCAAGGCATTGCTTTGATCGGTGAAGGCTTCCAGCGTTACCGCCGGATCGCCCGCCGGCGCATCGTCGCGGAAGCGCAGGGTGTTTTGGGCTGGATCAACCATAAAGCGCCTCCTTGAAAGGTTCCATGCCGATCCGGCGATAGGTGTCGAGGAAACGCTCTCCGTCCTGCCGCTGTGCCAAATAGACATCGACGGAGGTTTCGACCGCATCGACAATGCCTGCTTCATCGAAGCCGCGGCCGGTGATCTTGCCCAGCGATGTATCCTCTGCCTCGCTCCCGCCAAGCGACAATTGATAATTTTCGACGCCTTTCTTATCGACGCCAAGTATGCCGATGTGGCCCGCATGATGATGCCCGCAGGCATTGATGCAGCCGGAGATTTTCAGCTTCAATTCGCCCAGGATATCGCCCTTGCCACTGGCATTGAAGCGTTCGGAAATCTGCTGCGCGATCGGGATCGAACGGGCATTGGCGAGACTGCAGTAATCAAGGCCCGGGCAGGCGATTATATCACCTATCTGGTCCAGATTGGGTGTGCCGAGACCGGCTGCTTCCAGTCTTTGCCACAGCGCAAACAGATCAGCTTTGCGGACATGCGGCAGGACGATGTTCTGGGTGTGGGTCACCCGGCATTCGTCAAAGCTATATTGCTCGGTCAGTTCCGCCATCAGCCGCATCTGGTCCGCCGTTGCGTCGCCCGGAATGCCGCCTACCGGCTTCAGGCTGATTACTGCGCTGACATAGCCCGATTGCCTGTGCGGATGGGTGTTCCGGTCGCTCCAGACCGCGAAATCGGGGTCTGAACGATCAAGTTTGACGGACGCGCCCGCCTCGAAAGCAGGGTCCTCGAAATAGGTGCGAATACGCTCCAGCTCGGCAATCGGCGGTTCGATGTTCTGCGCCAATAGCAGTGCGAATTCTTCTTCGACCTGACGGGTGTATTCCTCCGCCCCCAACTCGTGGACCAGAATCTTGATCCGCGCTTTGTATTTGTTATCGCGCCGTCCGTAGCGGTTATAGACCCGCAGGCAGGCCTCCGCATAGGTGATCAATTGATCGAGCGGCACGAAGTCGCGCACCAGCGGTGCAATCATCGGGGTGCGGCCCATGCCGCCGCCGACATAGAATGCCGCGCCCAATTCGCCCGCATCATTGCGAACGATATTGATGCCAATGTCATGCAGCCGCATCGCAGCGCGGTCGGTTTCACTGGCGATCACCGCGAATTTAAATTTACGCGGCAAGTAACTGAATTCAGGGTGGAAGCTGGACCACTGACGCAGCAACTCCGCATAAGGGCGGGGGTCCACCACTTCGTCCGCCGCTGCCCCGGCGAAATGGTCCGAGGATATGTTACGGATGCAATTGCCGCTGGTCTGGATGGCGTGCATTTCGACCTTGGCGAGGTCGGCAAGAATATCGCCCGCATCTTCCAGCTTGATCCAATTGTACTGGACGTTCTGCCGGGTGGTGAAGTGGGCATATTTCCGATCGAACTTGTCGGCGATACTGGCCAGCGCGCGCATCTGCGTGCCGCTGAGCGTGCCGTAAGGAATGGCGACCCGCAGCATATAGGCATGCAGTTGGAGATAGAGCCCGTTCATCAGGCGCAGCGGCTTGAACTGGTCTTCGGTCAGCTTGCCGTCGATCCGCCGCTGGCACTGGTCGCGAAACTCCGCCACCCGCGCATCGACCATAGCCTGGTCCCACTGGTCATATTTATACATCAGATTACCTCGCGGACCGCATTCGGGTCGCCTGGTTTAAGGGTGAGATCGGGCCGCACAGTGGGGCCAAGACCGCGAATACGGTCCTTGATATGGGCGGGGCGGACGCCGCCCTCGGTCTTTTCCGCCAGAATCGCATAAGGCGCGTTGATCCGGCGAGCAGCTTCTTCTTGGGCGATAATCGCATCAGCTTCCTCGCCAGCGTCCACCGCATCATCGACATGGAGCGACCAGCCGGAGCCGTCCCACCAGGTAACCGCGCCGGTTTTCAGATCATTTCCGGTTAAAATTTTCATGCCGAGGCTTCCTGCGCGATTCTTGCATTATGGGACTTGGTGCGCGCACCTTGCCGGGCGGTGACTTCCCCGATGACGATGAGCGCGGGGCTGACTACTTGCTTGTCTATTACCAGATCGGGCAGCCCCGCTAACACGCCGTGCAATACCCGCATTTCAGGGCGAGCGGCATTTTCGATGATCGCCAGCGGCATATCCGGCGCGAGGCCATCGGCCATCAGTTTCTCGGCAATCTGGGGCGCAGTTTTCACACCCATGTAGATCACCAGCGTACGGCCCTTGCCGGCAAGTCCGGCCCAATCCTGCTGCGACAAGCCCTTGCACTGGCCTGCCACGAAGCTGACGATGCTGGCGCTGTCGCGGTGGGTGAGAGCAATTTGCGCCGCCGCTGCCGCGCCATTGGCGGCGCTGATGCCGGGAACGACGACCACCGGGACACCTGCAGCGCGGCAATCTTCCGCCTCTTCGCCGCCGCGTCCAAAAATAAACGGATCGCCGCCCTTCAGCCGAATGACATCGTTACCCGCCAGCGCCTCACGCACCAGCAAGGCATTAATCTGATCCTGCGGCAGCGTGTGGATGGAGCGTTGCTTGGCGACGGAAATCAGCGTCGCATCCTTATGGGCCAAAGCGAGTATCGCGGCATCCACCAGGCCGTCATGCACGATCAACCGGGCCGACTGCAGAAGCCGCGCAGCGCGCACGGTCAGCAGATCGGGATCACCCGGCCCCGCGCCGACAAGATATACGGTACCAGTTTTAGGACTAATTTTTTCCATGTTGGGAAGATGGCCGCGCAATCCGCCAACCGCCAGCGAGAATGGATTTCCGACCGGCTAGAAAACGTATCAGGCGAAGTCTGGAACCGGAGTTGAGCCGTCCAGCACTAGGATTGCTTGTTCTCCAACCTTTGTCCGATAGCGGATATAAGTTGTTCGAATTGTTCATTATTTCGAAGATTTATGTCGCGCTGTGGAAAGGGAATTTCAACTCCCTCGGATTTGAACAGCTCCCATAGATTTTTCAGCACTTCGGATTTTACATTGCCGATTCCGGCCTCGGGATCGGTGATCCAGCAGTGGATGACGAAATCAACTGAGCTATCGCCATATTGATCGAGCCATACTGTTGGCGGAGGGCTCTTGAGCACGCGTTTGCAACTTGCGGCGGCCTCCAACATAAGTCGTTCGCCGACTTTGATGTCGCAGCCATAGGATATGCCCACCGGAATCTGCATTCGAACCCGCTTGGATGAATAGGACCAGTTTTCCACCTGATTGATCATCAGGTTCTCGTTGGGAATCAGATATTCTTTCTGATCGCGCGTGGTGATCGAAACTGCGCGAATGCCGATTTTACGGATCTGGCCAAAAGTAAGCACGCCGCCTTGGTCGGCGACGGCGATTACGTCGCCAGGTTTGATTGACCGGTCCATCAGCAGGATAATTCCGGCGAACAGATTACCGACTGTTTTCTGCAAACCGAAACCGACAGCAAGGCCGAATGCACCGGAAAATACCGCCAGCGCGGTCAGGTCGATGCCGAGCAGATCGATCCCGAACAGGATAGCGATTACCCACACAACGATGGTAATCAGCTTTTCCGAAAGTAACCGCTGGGTAACGTCCAGCTTGGTCATCCGTTTCAGGACACCGTGCATTAATTTGTTGATGAAGAAGGTGACCGTCAAAATCCCGACGATCACCATGACGACTACCAGCGCATCCCATACCGAAACACGCATATCACCGATACTGAGCGCCAAGGAATCCAATGTTTGGGC
>JBBKWK010000225.1:0-15634 GCA_037968915.1 Pontixanthobacter sp. | reverse complement strand
GCGTTGGCACCAACCCCGTGCTGAATAATTCTCGGATCGTATGCCAACGGTTTGATGAGCGTCGTATCGACAGTCAGCCCCGCTTGAAGGCGAAGAATCTCGATGTCGGTTTCGACTTGTGCGGCAATGGAGGGGAGTCGGCGCACAGCGCGTTCGAAGCTGTCGGTCCTCAAAGACACCCAGATTTCTGAACGCCCAGCGAGTGTGCGAAGCTCGCAAGGAACACGCCGTCTATGGTAGAATATTCGACCCCGCAAAACTAACCCGTTTGGTCGATTGTGTAACACCCGTGTGTAACAGCCACGCCGAGACAATTTGGCAGTTTCCTGCGACTTTGCGGATGATGATGGGTCTGAACTGTGTAACACCACTGTGTAACACGCACGCTTGGAAGACCGTCTTTGTGACGATTTTCCAAGGGTTTCAGTGCTTTGAGAAAAGCTGGTGCCCAGAAGAGGACTCGAACCTCCACGTCCTTGCGAACGCCAGCACCTGAAGCTGGTGCGTCTACCAATTCCGCCATCTGGGCACCGGAGCGATCCGGACGTTGAAGCCGGGCCGCGGGTAGGAGCGGGCCGATAGCCAAGCGGGGGGCGCGCTGTCAATCAGAATGCGTCCTCTCCCGCGAATGTTTAGTCGGCTTCGGACAATGGCCGTGCACGAATGGTTGCGGCAACGGACGCATTACTGCATGGCGCGGACGAGAATTCCTCGATCGAACAGGCAGATGAAAATGGCAGTCAGCAAGGCATTGCAGGATAGACTGGTGGTAATCACTGGTGGTAGCGGCTTCTTCGGTCGGCATGTTGCCCAGGCTCTGTTGGAGCAAGGGGCCCGTCTGCGAATAGTCAGCCGAAATCCGGAAAAAGCGTTCGAGCTCAAACCGCTAGCCAATCTGGGTCAGCTGCAATTCGCGCGTTGTGATGTAACAAATCCTGCGAGTGTCGCCGCTGCGCTGCAGGGTGCGGACGCTGTGGTCAATATGGTCGGGGCGTTTGATGGCGATCTGATGCAATTAATCGCGGGCGGCGCTGAGAACGTGGCCAAGGCGGCGACTGATGTGGGCGCCGGGGCGCTGGTCCATGTCAGTGCGATCGGGGCTGACCTGAATTCCGAAGCCGAGTATGCCCGCGCCAAGGCGCAGTCAGAATTGGATGTGCTAGCCGCTTATCCCAAGGCCACAGTGCTGCGTCCGTCGTTGCTGTTTGGCGAAGATGATGGTTTCCTGACCATGTTTTCCGGGTTGATCTCAACCCTGCCCGTATTGCCGGTGTTTGCCCCGCAAGCAAAACTGCAAATGCTGTTTGTCGATGATGCGGCCGATGCCGTGGTGGCGGCGCTGGCCAATCCTTCCCAGCATGGCGGCAGAACCTATGAAATCGCCGGGGACGAGGCAGTCAGCATGCTTGATTTTCAAAAGCGGATTGCCGCAGCGCAGGGCCGTAAGCGTACCTTCATCGAAATGCCCGACACTGTCTCCGGTATATTCGCCGCCTTGCCCGGAACGCCGATGGGCCGCGATCAGTGGATTTTGCTCAAGCAAGGCAATGTCCCCACTGGTAAATATCCCGGTATTGGAAAATTGGGGATCGAACCGCGTCCATTGGATCTGTTTCTTGATCGCTGGATGGTGAAATATCGCAAACACGGCCGCTTCAGTCCGCGCGTATCGGAAGTAAGCTGACGCCTGATTTCAGGTGGTCTCTGGGTCGATGTCGCTTTCATCCGCCGGCTTGACCTGATCAAGCAGTGCGACCGGTTCGACCACCAAATTGGTGCCATCCGCGCCGGTGATTCGCACCCGAACGCCCTCTGCCAAATCGGGGCCGCGAGCGCTCCATTCCCCATCGCCGTAACGCACGCGGCCGCTGCCGCCTTCGAGGGCCTGCGTAACAACTGCGGTTTGGCCGATCATTCTGCCTTGACGATCATTCATCATTGGATCGACGCTTTCAATCGGCCGGTCCCGCAACCAGCGTTTGGCCGAGAAGGCCACGATCAGCGACAGGAAGATGAAGTTTGTCACTTGCACAACCAGTCCAAGATCGAGCACGAACGTCAGAGCGCCGGTGATCAGCGCGGCGAGCGCCAACCAGATCAGATAGACCCCCGGCACGACCATTTCGAGCGCGGCCAGCGCCAGACCGATCGACAGCCAAATCCATGGCGCACCCAAGGAACCGAGATCACCCATACCTAACTATCCCTACTGCGCGGTACGGTAGCGCGCGGCGCGCGGGTCGAAGTGCCGGGCGCTGGGACCGCCATCCGGGTCGTCACATCTCCCGATGCTGGCTTGAGCGCGTCACCCAGCAATTCGCCAATCCCGCCGAGCGACCCAATTAGCTGGGTTGCCTCGATCGGGAACAGAATTGTCTTGGCATTCGGGCTATCCGCAAACTTGGCCACCGCCTTGGTATATTCTTGGGCAATAAAGTAATTGATCGCCGCGTTGCCACTTTGCGCGATTGCCTCGGACACCATCTGGGTTGCCTTGGCTTCGGCCTCGGCCCCGCGTTCACGGGCCTCGGCGTCGCGATAGGCAGCCTCGCGCTTGCCCTCGGCAGTAAGGATCGCGGCTTGTTTTTCGCCTTCGGAGCGCAGGATGCGGCTCGCTCGGTCACCCTCGGCCTCGAGAATTTCGGCCCGCTTCACGCGTTCGGCCTTCATCTGGCGGGCCATTGCTTCGGAGATGTCGAGCGGCGGACGAATATCCTTAATCTCGACACGGGTGATCTTGATCCCCCATGGCGAGGTCGCCTCGTCCACCACTACCAGCAACCGGGCATTGATTTCGTCACGTTTGGACAGAGTTTCGTCGAGGTCCATACTGCCCATAACGGTGCGCAGATTGGTGGTGGTCAGCGCCATGATCGCACCATACAGATTGGCCACTTCATAGGCCGCCTTACCAGCATCCAGCACCTGGAAGAATACCACCGCGTCCACCCCGACCATCGCATTGTCCGCGGTGATGATTTCCTGGCCCGGAATATCCAGCACCTGCTCCATCATGTTCACCTTGTGACCGACGCGGTCGACGAAAGGCACCAGAAAATGCAATCCTGGCTGCGCGGCGAGCGTATACTTGCCCAGCCGTTCGATCGTATAAACAAAGCCCTGTTTCACAACACGGACCATCGTGAATAGGGTCAGCACCAACAAGATCAGTGCGATGCCCAGTACGTACCCCATAGAACTCTCCTGTTTGTATCTGGTCTTAGCCTACAGGAGTGGTGTGCCGCGGCCAAGTAGAACCGGATTGCACCTCAGATCAACGGCGCCGCATCACAATCGCGAATATAGCGCCATCTTATCAGAATAGGCTTTCTCCGCAGCCTCCTTCGCATAGGCTGGACTATCCAGCACAGTCCAGCCGTGATCACCGGCAAAGACCTCGATTTGCGCGGGGCGTTCGGCTTTTTCCGCGGCGTTTCGCAATTGGTCTTTAACTTCAGGCGATTTGGCGTCGTCGTTTTGGGCAATGGCGAACAGATAGGACGCGTTCGACCCGCTGAGCAATTTGTGCGGGCTGCTTGCGTCCTCGGTTACCAGCCCGCCGCCGTGGAAGCTGGCGGCCGCTTTCACCCGGCCCCTTTCGGCTGCGACGCTCCACACCGTGAACGGCCCGCCCATGCAATATCCCTCTGCGGCAATGCCCCGGCCATTATCAACGCCGTCCTGAGAATCCAGCCAAGCGACCAGTGCCCGCGTGTCGCTCATGATCGCCTTGGCGTTGAGCTTGCCGCGCCACGGCCCGACCTTGTCGAAGCCGCCATCAGTCCGGAAGGTTGCAAAATCCGCGAATTGTGGTGCGGGAACATCTCGATAATAAGGATTTACTACCAGCACCGCAAACCCCTCGGCAGCGCTGCGGCGGGCCATCATTTTGAAGGCATCGCGCAGTCCGGCGATATCAGGCCAGCAGATCACTGCAGGGTGTTTGCCGCTGGCCGGACGGACGAAGAAAGCGTCGACCATCCCGTCAGGCGTTTGAATGGTAACATTGCTTTCGGTCAGACCACTTTCGCGCCCTGATTTTGCGTCCATGCCGGTGCAGGCCGCCAATGTCGCAGCCGCGCCCATAGCGCCGAATTGACGGCGGTTGAGTCCCTTGATTGCCCGTTCACGCCAATCGGCGTTGGTGTTTTCAAACTCGGCGGGGCTTTGCTTATCGCACATGGTCGGCTCCTGACAGCTGAGGCAAGGATGGGTTCTCTTCACCTAACAGTCTAACAGCCGGACTGGTTCCGTCCAGAGCCGCGGGAGGCTCACTCGCCGATTACGCCCGCCTCTGAGTCAGGTCATAGACCGGGCCGAATCGCACCAGAGCCGCGCCGATAAACGGCAAAATCACGATCCACAGGCGGACGCCGGTCACGCCCAAGGGACTGGCAATGCTGAGTACAGCGGTCGCGCCCAGCCCGATGCAGGCGAGCAGCAGGCCTGTTCCCAGCCGCCAATGCGGCACATCGCCTTTGGCAGCGGTGACGGTGTTTTCCTTCACCTGCTCGAACCGCGCAAAGATCATTACTAGCGGCAGGGTGACGGCGATATACAGCGCGAACCAGATCGGACGGGCCAGCCACCATGCGCTGCTGCCGGGGGCGACCTCCAGTCCGATGCCGCCGAGCAAATAGGCCCCGACCATCACCAGAACGAAGGCGGTCAGATGCCACAGATATACCGTCATGATCATACCATTGATCAGCACCACAGTGGTCCAAATGCGGATATTGTCGAGCATCCGCCGTGCCTGCGGTTCCAGAGCCAGCGCAAAGCCGGTCTGCATAATCCCCAGTGCGAGCAGCGCCAACGTCGGCGGCATGGAATTGGTGATCGTTTCGCCCGGGACGCCGATCATCGCGACCGGATAGGGACCGACGAATACGAGCAATAGCAGCGCGGCTAGACCCGCAATGCCCCAACTCAAGGCGCGCATAGGTTTGGCGAAATAGCCTTCGCCCCAAGCATAGCCGAGCTGATGCACCGCCAGCCAAACGAAGCCGAAATTGGTGAATTTGAGATATGATACGCCGAACTGGAAGGTCGCGACATCCACCGCGATTGCGCCTGCCACCAGCGCGAAGAATGACCCGAAGCCCCAGCGCTTCCACGCCGCGTGGGTCAGTGGAACCGCCGCAGTGACCATTATATAGACCGACAGGAACCACACCGGGATCAGCGCCAATTGCGCGGCCAGCGCGACGATCTTGCGCTCCACGCCCATCGCGGTGCCGAACATGGCAATCAGCGTCCAGATCAGGAACAGCGGCAAAACAGGATAGATCAGGCGGCGGAATCGGCTGGTGAACCAATGGGCATAGGTACTATTCTGCCGCCGGTTGGCCGACCACGACACGCCATTGGAAAATCCGCCAACTAAGAAGAACAGCGGCATCACCTGAAAGCCCCAGGTCAGCCACTGCGTCCATGGCAGGATTCCGAGCAAATGGCCGCCCTGCACTGCCCCGTCCTCAATGTAGGGTGCAGCGACCAACCAGTGGCCGACAACCACGGCAAGGATGGAAAGTGCGCGTAGGAAATCGACATAGCGGTTGCGCTCAGGCGGCGCCTTGAGTGCCATATCGCGGGCACGGGTCCAAATAGTTTTCTTGCCTACGCTACTTGCTGATTCGTTCATTCCGCCCCCTATCGTCTTATGGCAGATATAGGTTTATCCTTGCGAAACAATGTGCAACTTGGGGTGCGGCTCAATCGCCGAAAAAATTGAGTTCCAACAGCACATTGTCGGGATCGGTGGTGAAAATCTGCCGTAGCCCGGTGGAGGCAATGAGGTTGCGTTCGTAGTTTGCGCCCCGCGCATTTAGCCGGGCAATCACTTCGTCATACCCCTGACAACGCAGGGCGACATGATGGATCGCGCCGGTTTCGCCGCCCGGGCTTATCGCGCGGTCGAACTTGCGCGGATAATCCATCGCATTCAAATGCAGAATCGCGCGCCCTTCGCGGTCGTAAATCCAGCGAACTTTTTCAGGCGGCATGCCCGGCGCGCCGTCCCCTTCGCGCAGATCGAGCAATTCCGCATAGAACCGCGCGGTTTCGTTCAGATTGGCGGTAATGATATTGACGTGATCGAGCGCTTCGACGTGCATAAGGCGTTCCCTAGCTGGCAGACTTCAGCTGCGGAATACCACGGTTTTACTGCCATTGAGCAATACCCGTTGTTCCAGATGCAGCCGAACGGCCTCGGCCAATACCCGGCTTTCAATTTCACGGCCCTTGCGGACCAGATCGTCAGGCTCGTCCGCATGGCTGATCGGTTCCACCGCCTGATGGATGATCGGCCCTTCATCCAGATCGGTGGTCACATAATGAGCGGTGGCGCCAATCATTTTTACGCCGCGTGTATGCGCCTGATGATAAGGTTTCGCGCCCTTGAAACCGGGCAAAAAACTGTGGTGAATATTGATACAGCGCCCGGTAAAATGCGCTGCCTGCTCGTCCGACAATATCTGCATATAGCGCGCCAGGACAATTAGCTCAGCCCTGGTGTCCCGCGCAATGCGGCGGATTTCTGCTTCCTGATCGGCCTTGGTTTCTTTCGTCACAGGAAGATAATGGAATGGAATGTCCCCAATATGGGTGTGGCTGATCGCGTCGCGCGGATGGTTGGAGACAATCGCTACCGGCTCCATCGATAATTCGCCGATCCGATGGCGATAGAGCAGATCGGCCAGACAATGGTCGAATTTGCTGACCAGAATCAGAACCCGGCGCGGACGATCCCGCAGGCTGAGCTTCCAACGCATGCCAAAATCAGCAGCGAGCGGCGTAAACGCGAGACGGATCGCTTCACGCTCCGCAACGCCGGGATCGAATTCCACCCGCATAAAAAACGTACCGTTGTTCTGATCGTTGAACTGCTGCGCCTCCAGCACATTTCCGCCGTGTTCGAAAAGGAACGAGGTAACCCGAGCCGTGATCCCCGGGCGGTCAGTGCAACTGAGCGTTAAAACGAGCGGTTGGGACATATTATCGCCGTGCGATCGCCGCTTCACATTCGCCCATCAGCTGATCCATGATGCCCGCTACCGGCTCTTCCGCTTTCAACATGCCGACAGACTGGCCGGCCATAATCGAACCGCTTTCGACATCACCATCGACCACCGCGCGGCGAAGGGCGCCCGCCCAGAATTGTTCGATCTGAAGCTGCGCCTCGCCCATTTCGATCGATCCGCTGTCGAGCAATTTGGCGACTTCGATTTGCTTGGCGGTGAATTCCTCGGAGCCCTTGTTTTTCAATGCGCGAACCGGGATCACTGGCAGTCGCGGATCGACCTGGACGCTGGTGATCGCATCGCGGGCGTTGGCGCGGAAGAAAGCTTTTTTGAAATTCGGGTGGGCGATGCTCTCTGTCGCGCAGGCAAAGCGGGTGCCCAGCTGTACGCCAACCGCGCCCATTTCCAGATAGCTTGCAATAGCTTCACCGCGGCCAATCCCGCCCGCGACGAACACCAGATGATCTTCCGCCAGGGTGGGCAGGAATTCCTGCGCCAATACGCTGGTGGAAACCGGGCCGATATGGCCGCCAGCCTCCATCCCCTCGATCACCAGTGCATCGCCGCCGGAACGCAGGAGCTTTTTGGCCAGCGCCAGCGTGGGAGCAAAAACGATTACCTTTGCGCCAAAAGCCTTGATCGCCTCGACGCTGCCCTTGGGCGGAATGCCGCCTGCCAACACCACATGGGTCACACCGTGCTTCGCGCAGACATCGATCAGATCGAACAGCGCGGGATGCATGGTGATTAAATTCACGCCGAACGGCTTGGAAGTCAGCTTCTTGGTTTCGGCAATTTCGGTATCGAGCAGATCGGGCGTCATTGCCCCGCAGGCAATCACTCCGAACCCGCCCGCATTGCTGATCGCGGAAACCAGATTGCGTTCCGACACCCAGCTCATCGCGCCGCACAGAATGGCATAATCACTACCGAGGAAATCAATTCCGCGCTGCATTAACTGGCTGGTCTTTGGATAAGTTGTCATCTGGGCTCCGGCAAAACTTGTGCCGCGCCTTAAGCCGGTGCCACAGGGCGGTCAAACTTCTCGACTATAATCCAGCGATAGATCGAGTCGCTCTATAATCGGAATATTCGATCAGCTTGATGCTATTAATCGTCTCGATCATTTTTAGGCACTGTGATAGTTTGCCCCCTCAAATCAGAAATTGGAGAGAAAAAGATGGCTGAAGCAGACCCCCAAATGTCCGGTTGCCCGTTTACCGCCGCAAGCGGCACACAGCGCAAACTGACAGGCCGTGGGAACCGCGATTGGTGGCCCGACGCACTGCAACTCGACATTCTGACCCAGAACGGCACTTCGCCCGACCCGATGGGTGAAGACTTCAATTATGCCGAGGCATTCAACACGCTCGATTACAAGGCGCTGAAAGCCGATCTGACCGCTCTGATGACCGATAGCCAGCCTTGGTGGCCCGCGGATTATGGCAATTACGGTCCGTTCTTTATTCGCATGGCATGGCATGCGGCGGGCACATATCGCACGGCCGATGGCCGCGGCGGCGCCAGTAGCGGGCAGCAGCGCTTTGCCCCGCTCAACAGCTGGCCGGACAATGGCAACCTCGACAAGGCACGCCGCCTGCTTTGGCCGATCAAGCAGAAATACGGCAAGCACATTAGCTGGGCCGATCTGTTCATCCTGACCGGCAATGTCGCGATCGAATCGATGGGCGGCCCGGTGTTCGGTTACGGCGGCGGCCGCAAGGACGTTTTTGCGCCGGAAACAGATGTCTATTGGGGCACCGAGGAAATTTGGGTCGATCAGGGCGCAGAAACGCGAATTGTTCCCGACGCCGACCGCGAGTTGGAGGATCCGCTGGCCGCAATCCAGATGGGCCTGATCTATGTCAATCCAGAAGGACCTGGCGGCAATCCTGACCCGCTGCTGTCGGCGCGCGATATGCGCACGACATTCGACCGGATGGCGATGAACGACGAGGAAACCGTAGCACTCACTGCGGGCGGTCATGCGTTCGGCAAAGCGCATGGCGCGGTGCCCGCTGACCAGTTGAGCGGAGCGCCCGAATCCGAAGCAATGCAATTGATGGGCTTCGGCTGGGCAACGGATGCCGACCAGATCAACGAAGGTCACATCACCACGTCGGGTATTGAGGGAGCTTGGACGCAAAACCCGACTCAGTGGGGCGGCGATTATTTCCGCTTGTTGTTCAAATATGATTTCGAGCTGGTTCACAGCCCCGCGGGCGCGCAGCAATGGCAGCCGATCAATCCCGATCCAGAAGACATGGCACCCGATGCACGGGACCCTTCCAAGAAGGTCCCCACCATGATGACCACCGCTGACATGGCGCTGAAAATGGACCCGGAATATCGCAAGATTTCCGAGCGATTCCGCGATGATCAGGCAGCGCTGGACGATGCCTTTGCCCGGGCATGGTTCAAACTGTGCCACCGCGACATGGGGCCTAAGGTCCGCTATCTCGGCCCCGAAGTTCCATCCGAAAATTTGATCTGGCAGGATCCGGTTCCCAAAGGATCCATGCCAAGCGCGGCAGACGTTTCCGCCTTCAAATCGGCGATCCTCGGTAGCGGCCTGACCACTTCTGAACTGGTCAAGGCGGCTTGGGCCTCAGCCTCCACCTATCGGCAATCTGACCACCGCGGCGGCGCGAATGGCGCACATGTCCAGCTTGCCCCGCAAAAGGGTTGGGCGGTCAACGATCCAGCGGAGTTGGCAAAGGTCCTGTCAAAGATCGACGAGTTGCGCGGCAGTTTGTCGATGGCCGATGCTATCGTCCTTGCCGGAACAGCCGCAGTCGAGAAAGCGGCAAACGATGCTGGGTTTAGCGTGGCCGTGCCGTTCAGCGGCGGGCGCGGCGATGCGACCGCAGAGCATACCGATGCCGACAGTTTCGATCCGCTTGAACCAAAGGCCGATGGCTTCCGCAATTACCTCAAGACCAAGATGAGCGTGAAGACCGAGGATATGATGGTCGACCGGGCCAATTTGCTCGGACTGTCGATCCCGGAAATGACCGTGCTGGTCGGCGGTCTGCGGGTATTGGGCGCCAATAGCGGCAACAGCACCCACGGCGTCCTGACCAAGACGCCCGGCACGCTGACCAACGACTTCTTCGTCAATCTGCTCGACATGAAAACCGAATGGAAAGTGGTCGATACCAGCAGCGACGAGGAATATATCGGAACAGATCGTGCAAGTGGTAATCAGATGTGGACGGCAACCCGGACCGATCTGGTCTTCGGTTCCAACTCGCAGCTGCGCGCAGTGTCCGAGGTCTATGCAGAAAACGGCAACGAGGCGAAGTTCATTCAGGACTTTGTCGCCGCCTGGACCAAGGTGATGAATGCAGATCGCTTCGATTTGAAATGATCTACTAACGCCCGGATCCCTCCCCGGGTCGCAGAGAACCTCCCCGTGCTAGCCGCTCGGGGAGGTTTTACTTTGGTGAAACTGTCGATTGTTCGCCGCAGCGGCTGGGATATGGCGACAGCGGTGCGAAGGTTGAGCCATTTCAGGCCGAGACGGAGTATCTTGGCGGCAAATGTCCTCGTCAGCGCGTATTGGAAATATCTGCCGCGCATTTCCGCGCGAAGGCCCGCGCAATCGGGAAGGCCGTTACCCCGTGCACGAAGATGCTGAGCAAGACCGTCAGGACGACACAAGCAAGCATCTCGTCCCGGGCTGGTATCTGATAGGTTTCGAGGACGAAAAGCGCGAACAGAATTGATGCCAGCCCGCGCGGCCCGAACCAGCCGAGAAATAGCTTTTCGCGAAATTTGAGGCCCGTTCCTGTCAGAGACAGGACGACCGGTACAATTCTGATGAAGGTCAGAAATGCGACCGCCAAGCCAGCCGTTTTCCAGCTCGCATGGGCTAAGCCGATCGGGGCAAGGATAGCGCCGAACACAACGAACGTCAGCATGGTCAATAACTGACCTTCACTCTCCATAAACTCGGCGACGAATTCGCTCTTGTTCTTACGCATATTACCGAAGGTGAGCCCGCCGACGAAGGCTGCGATCAGGCCGTTTCCGCCGATCAGTTCTGCCGCGACGTAGCAAAGGAACGCGGCACAAAGGAAATAGATGCTTTTATAGCTCGTTGCTGCGGCCCCTCTGCTATCCGCAAAATCGAGCAGCCGCGCAGCCGCCAGCCCGACAAGGACACCCGCAAGGGGGCCTAGGACAATTTGCATCAATCCAAAGCGGAACAATTCCCCCGATGTGCTTCCTGACATTCCGCCCGCCGCCTCTACTGCGGCCAACGCTGCAATGATCACAATCGGCAAGGTCATTCCGTCATTCAGCCCGCTTTCAACGACGATACCTTCGCGCAATCTTTCGGGGATGGCAGGATCGTTCACCACCGCCTGCCCCAGCGCCGCATCAGTCGGGGTGAGGATGGCAGCGACCAACAGAGCCACCGCCAACGGTTGATCCGGCGAGACCCAACTGGCCGCCAACATCCCGAGCATGAGCGACAATGGCAGGGCGACGAGCAGCATTCGGGCGGGAATGCCGATGATTTTTTTCAGTTTGGCAAACTTGACCATGCTGGCATCTGAAAAAAGCAACAGGACCAGTGTTATCTCAGCCAATAGTCTGAGGGCCGTCAAATGCCCCTCTGCGGGCTCCATGCTGCCTCTGGCGATATAGGTAAAATACCCAGCTGCCGTGAACACCAGCGGCATGGTCACAACCGACATCTCTAGCCGCTTGGACAGCGCAGCAAACAGCAATGTTGCGAGCAGGAGCAACGCGAGGGCCAGCAGCGTGCTGATACCCACTAATTACTCCTTGCCCGGTTCGGCATCAGGCCGCCTCGTCGCCCACATCATCGGGCGCATCAAGCCCATAGGCGGTGTGCAGCACCCGCACGGCCAGTTCGGTCTCATCCTCGTCAATCAGCACGCTGACCTTGATTTCGGACGTGGTGATCGCCTGAATATTGATCCCGCGATCGGCCAGCGCGCGGAACATCGTACTGGCCACGCCCGCATGGCTCTTCATCCCCACCCCTACAACGCTGATCTTGGCGACCTTGCTGTCGGTAATGATCCGGTTGAAGCCGATGGTGTCGCGCTGATCGTCCAGCAATGCCTGCGCCCGCGCCAGATCGGTTTGCGGCACGGTAAAGGTCACGTCGGTCTCGCCCTTGTCGCGGCCCACGTTTTGAATAATCATGTCGACATTGATCAGCGCGCCCGCGAGCGGTTCGAAGATATGCGCCACAGCGCCGGGCTTATCCGGCACCCTTGTAAGGATGATCTTTGCTTCGTTCTTGTCATGCGCGATGCCGGTCACGTGCTGGCGTTCCATTTCACCGTCCTCCAGAATTTTTTCCATCTCCGTTTCGGAGACTATCATAGTGCCCGGCAAATCGTCCGCCGGGGTTGCATCATCATCGATGAAGGATGACAGGACCTGCACCCGCACTCCGCGCTTCATCGCCAGTCCAACCGAGCGGGTCTGGAGCACCTTGGCCCCGACCGATGCCAGCTCGAGCATTTCTTCGTAGGTCACCGCCTTCAGCTTGCGCGCCTTGGCCACGATCCGCGGATCGGTGGTATAGACCCCGTCGACATCGGTGTAGATATCGCATCGGTCGGCACCAATCGCGGCCGCGACTGCCACCGCCGAAGTATCGGATCCGCCGCGCCCTAGCGTGGTGATCCGGCCCGCATCGGACACGCCCTGAAAACCCGGAATCACCGCGATCTCGCCCGCGTCCATTGCCGCGATCAGCGCCGCTGCATCAATATTGGCCACCCGCGCCTTGGCATGGGCCTCAATGGTACTGATCGGCATTTGCCAGCCCAGCCAGCTGCGCGCCTTGCACCCCAGTGATTGCAGTGTCAGCGCCAACAGCCCGGAAGTAACCTGCTCGCCGCTGGCCACCACCACATCATATTCAGCCGGATCATACAGCGGGTTCGCCTCGCGGCAGAAATTGACCAGCCGGTCGGTCTCGCCCGCCATCGCGCTGACCACTACTGCGACCGAATGGCCCGCTGCCTGCTGGCGGCGCACAATATTGGCCACCCGGCGAATACGCTCGGTGCCGGCCATCGATGTGCCGCCGAATTTCATCACGATCCGGGCCAATGTCTGCTGTGCCTCTCTGCTGGAACCTGTCGTCCGTGGCTGTTAAGGGTGCGGCATGAGTGATGCAACTGTAAGTGTGAATGCGGTATCCCCCACAACTAATGGGGGCGCAACTATCCGTCCGGAGGAAGCGGCCCATTTCGGCGCGCTTGCGCGGGACTGGTGGGACCCGAAGGGCAGTTCCGCCATGTTGCACCGGCTGAACCCGGTGCGGCTGGGCTATATCCGGCAGGCAATCGACTTGCATTGGGCGGGCGATATCGAGAGCGTGCGGCCACTGGCCGGCAAAAGCGCGCTGGATGTTGGCTGCGGCGCGGGCTTGCTATGCGAGCCATTGGCGCGGCTGGGTGCGGCCGTGATCGGTGTCGATGCGGCAGCGGAAAATATCGCGGTCGCGGCGGCGCATGCAGAGGCTTCCGGCATTGCTGTAGAGTACCGCGCGGGCGAACTAGGCGTTCTCGGCCTTGGTCAGTTCGATCTTGTGACCTGTCTGGAAGTGATCGAACATGTCGCCGACAAACCCAGCTTCATCGCCGAACTGACCAACCACCTGGCGCCGGGCGGATTGATGATTCTGTCTACCCCCAACCGCACCGTGCAATCGCGCCTGCTGCTGGTCGAAGGGGCGGAGGCGCTCGGGATGGTTCCCAAGGGAACCCACCATTGGGACGATTTCATCTCCCCGGACGAATTATGCGATCTGCTCCATGCGGCAGGGATGGACGTAACCGACATGAAAGGCATCGCCTTCGGCCCGCTGAAGGGCCTTCATTTGTCCGACGATATGGCGCTGAATTACATTTTGACTGTGCGATCGGCCGTTTGACGGCTAGCCCTTCGATCCTGTGTCCCGACGCTGAGGCAATGGATCTGAAAAACGACCAGAAAAGGGATGGCTGGCAGAGGTGGGCTTCGGTAATGGCCAGTCCGTGAAACCAAAGCTTTTTACCACCATCGTCGGTTATACGCCGCGCCAATTCGGTGTCGATGCCCTTGCCGGGGTGACCGTCGCGCTGGTCGCCCTGCCGCTCAGCATTGCGATTGCCATCGCCTCCGGCGCGCCGCCTGCGGCTGGCCTGATAACTGCCATTATCGCGGGCTTCCTAATTTCGGCGCTTGGCGGAAGCCGGGTGCAGATCGGCGGCCCAACCGGCGCTTTCATAGTGGTGGTCTATGGCGTCATCCATGACCATGGGTTTGATGGCTTGCTCCTGGCCACACTGATGGCGGGTGGTATTCTGCTCGTTTCAGGCCTCCTAAAGGCCGGGCGGCTTATCCGGCATATACCGGAAGCCGTAATCGAAGGCTTCACCATCGGCATTGCGGTCGTGATCGCCATCAGCCAGACCAAGGATCTGGCGGGGTTGACGGGCGATCCGCTGCCCGCCGACTTCCTACCAAAGGTTGCGGGCTTGTGGGCCTTAAAGGATAGTTTCAATCCTGCAGCCCTGACCATGGGCATGGGCTGCATCGCCGCGATTCTCGTCCTGCGCCGGATCAAACCGAAAATTCCGTGGCTGGTTGTGGTGGTCACGCTGGCGAGCCTGGCCGCCGCTTTCGTCTTGCCTTCGATCGAAACTGTTGCGGAACGTTATGGCGCTCTTCCCCAAGGCCTTCCTTGGCCACATTTGCCGAATTTGGACCTTGCGACGATGCAGGCTCTCTTCCCCTCCGCCCTGACGATTGCTTTCCTGGCCGGTATTGAGTCCTTACTGTCGGCGATCGTGGCAGACCGGATGATCGGTGCAGCACATCGGTCCAATGCCGAACTGATTGCCCAAGGTGCGGCCAATATCGCCTCGCCATTGTTCGGTGGACTGCCCGCGACAGGCGCGATCGCCCGCACTGCAACTAATGTGAACGCAGGTGGCCGGACGCCAGTGGCGGGGATGATCCATGCAATTGTTATCCTGACGGCGTTGCTGATAGCAGCTCCTCTGGCTGGAGCGCTTGCCTTGCCTGCACTGGCTGGGCTTCTGGTCGTGACAGCATGGACGATGAGCGAACCGCATCGTTGGCGAGAACGCCTGCGACTTCCCAAATCGGACTTGCTATTGTTGCTGTTGACCGCAGTACTGACAGTGCTAGTCGATCTCACGGTCGCCATTGCGGTGGGCACCATAATCGGCCTCGCGCTCAGGCTTTCGCGCGGCGAGATCGATCCTCCACGCTGGCACACGCCGTTTCGCTGGAATGGCGACAAGTGAGAATAGCGCCGCGTAAGTCCATCGCGCCCGCCGTTGCCGATTGGCACCGGGCGCATCATCCAAACACGGCCTCCCACTCACCTTCCATGAAACCCACCAACAGCCCGCCCGCATATTCGACCACCGGGCGTTTGATCATGGAGGTGTGCTGCGACATCAAATTGACCGCCTTGGCCGCGTCGATATCGGCTTTGTCGGCATCGTCCAGTTTGCGGAAAGTGGTGCCGCGTTTGTTGAGCAGGACCACCCAACCTGCCTTGGAGGCCCAGCCCTCAAGCTTGGCCGGATCGATGCCCGCTT
>JBBKWK010000224.1:0-2914 GCA_037968915.1 Pontixanthobacter sp. | reverse complement strand
GGCATGAACGACAGCGGCGGCGCGCGGATTCAGGAAGGCGTGGCATCACTCGGCGGCTATGCCGACGTATTCCAGCGCAATGTGCTGGCCAGCGGCGTGGTGCCGCAGATCAGCCTGATTATGGGGCCATGCGCGGGCGGGGCAGTCTATTCCCCGGCGATGACCGACTTCATCTTCATGGTGAAGGACAGCTCCTACATGTTTGTCACCGGCCCCGATGTGGTCAAGACCGTAACCAATGAAGTGGTGACGCAGGAGGAGTTGGGCGGCGCGATCACGCACACCACCAAGACTTCAGTGGCCGATCTGGCGTTCGAGAATGACATCGAAACCCTGCTGGCGACCCGCAATTTCTTCGATTACCTGCCGTTGTCCAATCGCGAGAGCGTACCCGAACGGCCAACCAACGACCCGTTCGACCGGGAGGACATGAGCCTCGACACGCTGATTCCCGACAATGCCAACCAGCCCTATGACATGCACGAAGTGCTGCGGAAGGTGCTGGACGAGAGCGATTTCTTTGAAGTGCAGCCGGCCCATGCGGGCAATATCCTGTGCGGGTTCGGCCGGATCGAAGGCCGCACCGTGGGTGTTGTCGCGAACCAGCCGATGGTGCTGGCGGGCGTGCTCGACATCAATTCATCCAAGAAGGCCGCGCGGTTTGTGCGGTTCTGCGATGCGTTCGAGATTCCGATCCTGACCTTCGTGGATGTCCCCGGATTCCTGCCTGGCACCGCGCAGGAGCATAACGGGATCATCAAGCACGGCGCGAAGCTGCTTTTTGCCTATGCCGAGGCGACTGTACCCAAGATCACCGTAATCACCCGCAAGGCTTACGGCGGCGCGTATGACGTCATGGCCTCAAAGCATTTACGCGGCGATTTAAACTATGCCTGGCCGACAGCCGAAATCGCCGTGATGGGCGCGAAGGGCGCGGTGGAAATCATCTTCCGCGGCAAGACTCCGGAAGAAATTGCCGAGAAAACCAAGGAATATGAAGACCGCTTCGCCAACCCCTTCGTGGCGGCGAGCCGGGGGTATATCGACAATGTAATCTACCCGCACTCGACCCGGCGGCGGATTGCACTGGGGCTACGGAAATTGCGCGGGAAGGTGCTGGAGAACCCGTGGAAGAAACATGACAATATTCCGCTCTAGATCGACCGCAGAAGGAACTGATCTGGACTACCATCGCATTCTTGTGCCAGTTTGCCAGAAGTGACCTACGAACGCGATCCGAACCTCCCATGGTATGTGCGCGATGGAAACCATCCTGCGACTAAATTGTCCGGTTTGGTGTTCGCGTTCTTCATGATGCCATTTCTGGTTGTCATTGCGTGGTTAAAGGCACCTGAGTTCGATCCTTATACAACGAGTTTTTTTACAAAAACGTATATCGAGCCCACGCTAGATATGCCCGGCGAATTGCGGATTGCGGGCTGGGTATTTATTGGCATCGGCGCCTTGTTGATGTTCGCCGCGGTGAATGGCCTTGTGAAGGCAAGAGTGCGCTTTCGTGAGATTTGGGTTGTATTATGGGTATCGATTAGCATCGCACTTTTCGGGGGCGCGTTCTTCGTGGCTGCTGACTCCGCACAAAGCCGGATTGAACGGGAGCAAGCAAAATGAAACTAGGCCGCTTAAACCACATCGGGATTGCGACACCGTCCATGGCTGACAGTCTAAGGTTCTACCGCGAGGTGATGGGGGCGACGTCGATTGTCGAGCCGTTCGAGTTGGCCGATAGGCACCTGCTGGTAGCATTTGTGAATACGCCTACCGACTCGGGCCTTAATGGCACGCAGATCGAGCTAATCGAACCACTTCCGGGTGACACCGCGCTGACCGGATTTCTCGCCAAGAACCCGCAAGGCGGGCAGCATCATCTGTGTCATGAGGTTGAGGATATTGATGCGGCACGGGTCTGGTTCGAGGGGCAGGGCAAGCGCATCCTTGGCCCCACGCGGGTCGGGGCGCATGGCACGCCGATTTTCTTCGTCCATCCCAAGGACATGATGGGCCAGCTGACCGAGATTATGGAAACCCCTAAAATTGATACGCATGGGTCAAACTGACCTCGCTTTTACAGGTCTTGGAAAGTCGAGAAATATATGCGTAGAAAGGGAATTGGTTTCGGGTGCCTGGTGTTTATTCTGATTGGTATAGTGCTTGCCAACAGTCGGGAATTCGGTTGGATCTTTGAATATATATGGCTGTTTTGTGTTGCACTCATAACGGTGCCATTTGCAATTCTATCGAATGCAGTTGATTCGGAACCTGAAATCTATGCTCGTGGAGAGGCTAATGTTGTCGCAACATATCCGACAGCAGCGGACGAAACTGGCGGCGAGGTCGTGGTGGAATATGCGGATCATGAAGGTAGGCGCCGCAAACAGATCATCATGGTCGCAGGTGAACGCTCCTTTCGTTCTTTGCCCATCGGTGCCGTCAGAAAAATTGAAATTTGCACGCTTGATCCGGCAATAATCCGGTCAGATCAGTTCAAACATCGCGGCAAGGACCCGTGTTACGAGTTGAACGCAGCCAAGAAATCAGCAGCCGACATGGGGCAATAATTTTCGTTATCATATTCGCGGGAATAACGTGCTTCACGGAATTATTCGCCAATCGGCACTATGCAGAGTAGCAGACTTGCTAAGCGCATTAGAGCACGGCTAGGCCCGGGCTTAATCAAAACCCCTTGGGAGAGTTTCTTGAGTTACGAACACATCCTCGTCGAAATGGCGGACAGCGTTACCATGATCACGCTTAACCAGCCCGAGCGGCTGAATGCTTGCCCACCTGCAATGGCGGTGGAAATCCGCGACGTGTTGGCTGATCCCGGAAAGGCGCGGGCGATCCTGATCACCGGCGCGGGCCGGGCATTTTGTTCCGGCGCCGATCTGTCGGGCCG
>JBBKWK010000223.1:0-3422 GCA_037968915.1 Pontixanthobacter sp. | reverse complement strand
CGCATCGGGTCGGCATTCTGTTCACCGGTTAGCCGTGCTGCGCCGAAACCGTCCCCGATTTCCACGCCCTTGACCGCGTTGATCCCCATCATCCCGCCTGCCAGATCGGCGTCGAGCTTGGCATCGACCGGCGCGCCCCAACCAGCGGGAACGCCCGTCGCGACGCATTCCACCACGGCGCCGAGCGATGATCCGGCTTTGCGTGCATCATCGACCAGTTTTTCCCAGCGTTTCGCCGCTGCCGGATCGGGGCAGAAGAACGGATTATTGCCAATTTCGGCAAAATTCATTGCCCTGCGGTCAATCTCGTCATCGCCGATCTGGGAGACGTAAGCGGTGATGGCAACTTCAGGAATGACCAGCCGTGCCACCGCGCCTGCCGCTACCCGGGCGGCTGTTTCCCGCGCCGAAGAACGCCCTCCCCCGCGATAATCGCGAAAACCGTATTTGGCGTCATAGGCATAATCCGCATGGCCGGGCCGGTAAGCCTTGGCGACCTCTGAATAATCCTTTGATCGTTGATCGACATTTTCGATCATCAGCGAAATCGGCGTACCGGTGCTCTTGCCGTCAAACACACCCGACAGGATGCGGACCGTGTCCGGTTCCTTGCGCTGGGTGGTGTATTTCGACTGGCCGGGCCTCCGCGCATCCATGAAGGGCTGGATGTCCGCTTCCGACAGGGACAGCCCCGGCGGGCACCCATCCACCACCGCGCCTAATGCGGGACCGTGACTCTCACCCCAGGTGGTGAAGCGCAAAACTCTGCCGAATGTGTTGTAACTCATGGCTGCATTCTTTGTCGTATCATCGCCGCCCTGTCCATAAATGTCCGTAGAGGGTGGACCAAACTCAGCTTTACGCGCAAGAACAAACCATGATTGCAAAGCTAAAGGGCCTGCTCGACGAAACTGGTTCGGACTGGGCGGTGATCGACGTGCAGGGCGTCGGCTATCTGGTCCACTGTTCCGCGCGCACGCTATCGGCGCTGGGCGAGATCGGCGAGAGCTGCACCGTCTATACTGATTTGCAAGTCAGCGAAAACGACATGCGGCTGCTGGGTTTTGCCGAAGCGGCAGAGCGTGACTGGTTCCGCCTGCTGACACAGGTTCAGGGCGTAGGCAGCAAGGTCGGCCTCGCGATACTGTCCGCCCTGTCCACCGCCGAAGTCCAGACCGCCTGCGCCAATGGCGATGCGGCAATGGTCGCGCGGGCGAATGGTGTGGGGCCGAAACTGGCCGGGCGGATCGTCAATGAATTGAAAGAAAAGGCAGGCGGAATGCCGGGCGGCGGCGGAGCGGTGGGTGCGGTGGTCATGCCCGCCGGTTCCGCGAGCGCGGATGCAGTGTCAGCCTTGCAGAACCTCGGGTTCAAACCCGCGATTGCGGCAAGCGCAGTGGCGAAGGCGCAGGGCGAGTTGGGCGAGGATGCGGATTTGAACGCGCTGGTGCGTGTGGCGTTGAAGAGGGCGGCGGGATGAGGAATGAAATTGTGCATCTGGCATTGATGATCTTGGCGGCATTTGCATTGGCAACCCCTGCTGCTGCGCAGGACATGACCGTTTTCCGCACCGGGCCTGTCTTTGAAAGTTTTGGCCCGCACGCGCCGGTCGAAGGAATAGGCAAAGTGCCTGCGGACACCGAATTTTCCATCGCCTTGGACGTATCTGAACCTGCGGAGGAGGGAAAGCGCAGCCGAGGGCTCGAAAGCGCGGCGCGGTTCATCAACATGCATGTCGCAGCCGGAGTTGATCTCAATAATATTCGGATCGCTGTGGTGGTCCACGGCAAGGCCTCGCTAGACCTGATAAGCGACGAGGCATGGGCTGCCAAAGGGAAGGGTGACACGAACCCATCGTCGGCAATGATCCGCGAAATGCTCAATGCCGACGTGCGCTTTATTCTATGCGGTCAAAGCGGAGCGGCTAATGGCGTCACGCAGGCGGAACTGATCCCCGGCGTTGAAACCGCGTTATCCGCTATGACCGCGCACGCGCTGCTGCAGCAACGCGGTTATACGGTGAACCCCTTTTGAGCGATAATCCTGACCTCACCCCTGATCGCCAGCCGGAAGATCCGGATGCTGCTCTGCGTCCCAAATCGCTTGCCGAATTTGTCGGGCAGGAGGCGGCACGGGACAATCTGCGCGTGTTTATCGAGGCCGCTCGTGGGCGCGGAGAGGCGATGGACCATGTGTTGTTCTTTGGCCCGCCGGGGCTGGGCAAGACCACGCTGGCGCAGATTGTGGCCAAGGAGCTGGGCGTTGGTTTCCGCGCCACTTCCGGTCCCGTCATCGCCAAGGCGGGCGATCTGGCGGCGCTGCTGACCAATCTCGAACCGCATGATGTGCTGTTTATCGACGAGATTCACCGCCTCAATCCGGTGGTCGAGGAAATCCTCTATCCCGCAATGGAGGACCGCGCGCTCGATATCATCATCGGCGAGGGGCCATCGGCGCGCTCGGTGCGAATTGATCTGCCGCCCTTTACGCTGGTCGGCGCGACCACCCGGCAGGGCCTGCTGACCACGCCGCTGCGCGACCGTTTCGGTATCCCGGTGCGGCTGAATTTCTACACCGAGGCGGAACTGGAGCGGGTGGTAACGCGCGGCGCGGCCTTGCTGGCGATGAATATCGAACCCGGCGGCGCGCGCGAAATCGCCCGCCGTGCGCGCGGAACGCCGCGGGTGGCCGGGCGGCTGATGCGCCGCGTGCGCGATTTCGCCCATGTCGCTGGCGACGGCACGGTGACCGCCAAAGTTGCGGACGATGCGCTGACCCGGCTGGAGGTTGACCGGCTCGGCCTTGATGCGATGGACCGGCGCTATCTGATGATGATTGCTGACATCTATAAAGGCGGGCCGGTGGGCGTGGAAACGCTCGCAGCAGGCCTCAGCGAACCGCGCGATACGGTGGAAGAAGTGATCGAGCCTTACCTGATCCAGCTGGGCCTGATTGCCCGCACCGCGCGCGGGCGGTGCCTCAATGATCTGGCGTGGCAGCATCTGGAAATGACCCCGCCGGCCCGCGACCTGGCCAGCGATTCTTCAGGTGACGAAGCGAGTCGCCAGACCGGCTTGTTCGACGGCAAAGGTTAACGCCGCCGCAAGATTGCCGCAGGATTTGCCGCCTGATCGGTTCCATTGTGGGACAAGTTGGCCAAGTGCGCTGAAATCCGGCCAGATAATTTCATCCCGGACCCGATTTTCATGGTTAATCCGATTGCGGGATAATGGGGCATTGGCTTCTGTTGCAGTGACAGGGAAGTGCCGGTCCGCGGAATCGCCGCGATCGAAGCCATCCCTAGAAGATGTAACGAGAGAGCTTGCTCATGTCGGTAAAGATGGCCTTGGCAAAATTGTCCGCAACCGCTGCTGGTGGTGCGCTGCTTGCTGGCGGCGCGGTACATGTCGCCGAAAAACCTG
>JBBKWK010000222.1:0-8393 GCA_037968915.1 Pontixanthobacter sp. | reverse complement strand
TGGCGCAAATTTGGGTGCAGGCGGCGGGTTCAGGTCTTTGTCCGGTCCGCCGCGATTGTCATGGTCGAAATTCCACTTGCCGCCATCCGGTTCTTTTCCGTCCATAAGCAGGCCGGTTTTACGGCGCATGTCGCGGTAGAAATACTCCATCTGCAACGTCTTGCGCCCCTCCGCCCATTCGCGAAATTCGCCTACGGAGCACAGGAAGCGGTCGTGAGAATGGATTGTTACCTCACAGGCAAATTTGTCCGGCCATTCCTCGATCGCCTGCTGGACACGCCATTCGCCCGCCTCCACCACATGAATTTCGCGGGGATCATGGCGTTCCACCGCCCGGGCGACTTCGCCGGTAAAGCTGCCGGCATTTTCGCTATCAGTCAGCCGCGAATATTCGACCGTCCAGCCCGCGTCCTTCAGTTCGCCAGCAAAGTGGCGCATCGCGGAGAATATCAGCGCGATCTTCTGCTGGTGATGTTTGACGTAAGTCGCCTCGTCCCACACCTCCATCATCAGGATGATCGTGTCATCCTTGGCCCGCCCCCGCAGCGAGGCGAGGTCGCGGGTCAGCTGGTCGCCCAGAATTGGGACGAGGATCGGGCCATTATTGGATGTACTCATGGCGCTCTAATGATCCAGTGCAGGATCGGTGCCGAAATTAATCGAGCTTCGGCGGCAGACCCGGTTCAGCCTTGGCAATCGCCCGCTGATAGGCCGGTCGCGCACCGATGCGTTTGAGATAGGCCTGTAGGTTAGGCATACCTTCGATCGACTTATTGTTGAACGCCCTTGAAGTAGTCAGCTGAAAACCCATCATGATGTCCGCCGTGGTCAGCTCCGACCCGCCGAAATAATCGGCCTCGCCCAGCCGTGCTTCCACCATGGCCCACGCTTTTCTGGCGCGATCAGCCACGAACGGCGGCATTTCCTTCGCGCCCGCCTGCTGCGCGGCAATCGCCATCATGCCATTGGTCATGAAGGTGGCGTTGGCGAAGTGGAACCAGAACAGATGGTCGGCAAAATCCACATGATCGGGCGCTGGGACTAGCTTCCGATTGCCGTACTTTGTCACGATGTATTCAATGATCGCGCCGCTTTCACCCAGCACCAGATCGCCGTCCTGAATCACCGGCGCGATACCCATAGGATGAAGCGCCTTGTATTCATCCGGCGCGAGGCGGTTATCTTCCCGCCGGTTATACAGCTTCAGATCGTAATCGAGCCCCAGTTCCTCGCACAGCCACACAATCCGCTCGGACTGGGAAATTCGCAGATGGTGGACGGTCAGCATTTGGGGGAACTCCTCGATTGATGTCGGTGCCACAGCTAGTCGTCGTTCGGTTCGCTGTCACCTTTTTCTGCGCTGCTCGCGTCACTATCCGGCGCATTCGGCGCAGACTGGGAGAGGTCGCGCATGCGCTTGATTTTCTCGACGAACGCGCGCGCTTCGGTTCCGTTGCCATGCGGGTCGTTGGCGATGATCCTGATGGTACTAATGGCCGCGTCAAATTCACCGTTCTCCGCCAGATCAAGCGAATAGGCGTAGCGAACCTCAGCGGATTCGGGGGCCAGCCTGAACGCATTTTCCAAAGCGGCGCTGGCCTGGGGATCGCTGCGCTTTTCGCGAATATAGCTGTTCGCCAGGGCAAAGTGCGGCAGTGGATGATTGGGTTCAGCGGTCTTGGCCGCCAGGAAATATTCACGCGACTTTGCCCAGCTGGCCTCATCCGCGTCATCGCCATGATCGAAAGGTTCGAGCAGAATTAGGCCCTTGAGAATGTTGGCGCGCATGTGGCCTGGTTCCAGCGCCAGCGCCTTATCGACAGCAGCGTCAGCGGTAGTGAAGTCGAACGCTTTTTCGGCTTCATCATCATGAGCTTGCCGGAATTCAATCTCGGCCAATTGGTACCATGCTTCGCTGGTGGCACCGTCCTGTGCGGTAAGCGCCTTCAGGCTGTCAGCCAATTTCACCTTATCGCCGCCCGCGCGACGCTCAAGTGTCAGGGTGACTAATTGCGAATCGTATTCGGACAATTCGGTCAGGGTAATCCGGTCTTCATAGGCCAGTGGGCTGGGTGACCGGGAGTAGGTGAGCGGGCGTTTGACATGATCGCGTAGCTTCAGGTCGAACTCGTCAAGATCGCCAAATGCGGTTTCTGCAGCGGCCAGCGGTTCGATCCCCGAATTGAGCAATCCGAGATACTTGCTGATCACTTTTCCGCGGCCATATTCCTTGGTGTAGAGCATGTGGGTCAGCGCCCAGGACCAACCGTAGAATGAACTGGATCTGTCTGAGCCGTGCGCTTCGCTGCCAAGCAGATCGCGGATGTCGATTGGCCCGCCATAGACGATCTCGAGCACGCGGTGGTTTGCTGCCTTGCCCATGCTCCATTGCCCTTTGGAGTTGAATTCGGCTGTCGCGACATATTCGGCAAAGCCTTCACTGAACCATGCCGGGGCAGGGATGGCGAAATTCTGGGCCATGAAATGATGAGCATATTCGTGCAGCAGCACCCGTTTGCCCGGCAGCCTGAATTCGCTTTTGCTCTTTACGCGATTGGCCAGTGCAAAACTGCCTTCCGTTCGCGGGAAGTAAATGCCGGCAATTCCGGTATTCTTGTCCCCCAAAAGTTTGTCGACCGCATTGGCATCCTTGACCAGATAGATCGTCAATTTGTTCGGATTAGCGACCCGTACCTTGCCCCATAGAAAGCGCAGCAAAGCATCCAGACGCTCCACTTCGTGGGAGAAGTCCTCCAACTCGCCTTGCTTGCCATCACTGTAGATTGTGAAATTATGCGTATCCGCCCGGTGCCAAGTGTCAGCTGCGGTGGCGGGCGCGGAGAATAACATACCGGCGCAAATTGCAGCCTGAATTGCGGCGATCAGTCGTGACAAGTATATTTCCCCTGTGTTGCAGGTGGTTGTTTGCCGGTTATCGCAATTTTTCATATAAACTTTGCTAAACAAAGCTATACGGGTCGATATCAATCCCCACGCGCACGCCCTGCGGGAATTTCAACTCGCCCAGCCAGTCGCGGATGATGTTCTGGACCTGGGCGCTGCGGCGGGCGTTGATTAGAAGGCGGTAGCGGTATCGGCCGCGCAGCAGGGACATCGGAGCAGGCGCAGGGCCGAGGATCATCACATCGGGCAAATCAGGGCGCGTGCCGCCGATTGCGCGGGCGGCTTCCTTGGCTTCCGCTTCATCTTCGGAGGAAACGATAATCGCCGCCCAGCGGCCAAAGGGCGGGGCCCCTGCATCGCGCCTGGCCTCGGTTTCGGCGGCGTAGAAAGCGTCCCGATCACCCGCTGCCAGCGCGGCAATTACGGGTGCATCGGGGTGGCGGGTCTGGATCAACACTTCGCCTGCCTTTGCGCCGCGTCCGGCGCGCCCGGCAACCTGCGCCATTTGCTGATAAGTCCGCTCGGCCGCGCGCAAATCGCCGCCTTCCAACCCCAGATCGGCATCGACCACGCCCACCAGTGTCAGTTCGGGGAAGTGAAATCCCTTTGTGACCAATTGGGTGCCGACGATCACGTCGATCGCTCGCGCTTCGGCCTGTTTGACAAATGCTGCCGCTTTTTCAGGAGAATTGAGGGTGTCGGAAGTGACCAACGCCACGCGCGCCTCGGGCATAATTTCCGCCACCTCGTCAGCGATCCGCTCCACCCCGGGACCGCAGGCGACCAGACAGTCGAGCTCGCCGCACTCAGGGCAGGCGGGCGGAGGCGCGGTTTCATGGCCGCAATGGTGGCAGGACAGGCGGTTGGACAGGCGGTGCTCGACCAGCCACGCGCTGCAATTGGGGCATTGGAAGCGGAACCCGCAATTGCGGCATAGCGTTAGCGGAGCATAGCCGCGGCGATTGAGGAACAGGAGCGATTGCTCGCCGCGCTCCAGCCGCAATTGCAATTGTTCGACCAGCCGGGGGGCCAGCCAGCGGCCGCGCTCGGGTTTTTCCTCGGTCAGGTTGATGATCCCGATTGCGGGCATGCTCGCGCCGCCGAACCGGCTGGGCAATTCCAGCCGTTCGTAGATCCCGCTTTCGGCCATTTGCAAGCTTTCGAGCGCAGGGGTCGCGCTGGCGAGGATCACTGGCACTTTCTCAAAATGGCCGCGCATCACCGCCACATCCCGGGCGTTATAACGTACGCCTTCATCCTGCTTGAAACTGACCTCATGCGCTTCGTCCACCACCACCAGCCCGAGGCGTTTGTACGGCAGGAACAGGGCGGAGCGCGCACCCACAACCACCTTTGCTTCGCCGCTGGCAATCGCGCGCCATGCGCGGCGCCGTTCGGTCGATTTCAGGCTGGAATGCCACACCACCGGCGGCGTGCCGAAGCGGTCCTCGAACCGGCGCAAAAATGCTTCGGTCAGGGCAATTTCGGGGAGCAATACCAGTACCTGTTTATCCATTCGGAGCGCGGAAGCGAGGGGTTCGAAATAGGTTTCGGTTTTGCCCGATCCGGTCACCCCGTCGAGCAGGAACGGGGCGAATTCCTCGGCCTCAACTGCCGCAATAAAGCGGTCCGCCACTTCTTGCTGATCTGCGCTCAAGCTTGGTTGCGAGAAATCGGGATCGGGCTCTACATAAGGCCGGTCGATATCGACCTCGACGGGTTCCAGCGCGCCCTGATTGACGAGCCCGCGCAGAACCCCTTCGCTGACGCTGGCGAGTTCAGCCAGTTCGCGGATCGTTGCCTGTTCTCCTTGTAGCGCATCCAGCGCCACGGCGCGCTGGGGGGTCATCCGTTCCGGCTCGGTCCCGCTCAGGCGGTATTCCACCATCGTCGATGGCCCGCGCAAAGCTCCGCCCGATGCCAGCACCATCCGCGCGACCGAGGCAATCCGCGCGCAGTAATAATCGGCGGTCCATTCGATCAAGCGGCGCAGTTCGGCCCTCAGCGGCGGCACCGGCAGTACCTCGATCAAGGCGCGCAATTTGTGATCGGGCACCGAATCCGACGGCAGGCGGTCTTCTTCCCACACAATGCCGATGATCTGGCGCGGCCCCAGCGGCGCAACCACCACCGAGCCCGGCTCGACACGCATGCCATCCGGCACTTTATAGTCCAGCGGGCCTAGCGCGGCGTTGAAGATGAGGAGTCGGGCGCGGTTCATAATGCTATGGCCATATGGGCGCTGCTTAGGTGAAGCGGCAAGGTGAGGATTCCTGAAATGAACGAATTAGTTGAGATAAAGCCAGGTCGGCGCGCGTTTCTGGTCGGCCTGTCCGCCTCGACACTGCTGGCGTTGCCGGGCTGTGCGACGTTGCCGGGCTTCGGCTTTACAGATGGGATTCGCCGGCTTCTGACTCTGTCGAGCGAGCGCGCTTTTGCCCGGCTGACTGCCGATGGCGGGTTCTGGGATGAACAGGTTGCCCAGATCGGCTTGGCCAATTTGCTGGGCGCGCGCGGCAATGTGCTGTCCTCGATCCTCACCTCCAGCCTGTTCAAATCGCGGTTGAATGATGCCTTCGCCGATGTTGCGATTGAAGGTGCCTATCGCGCGGCGCCAGTAGTAGCCGACGCGGTCCGTGTGATCGGGATTGAAAACGCGGTGGCACTGGTACGCGGCGGCCCGACAGCCGCGACCAGTTTCATGCGCAATGAACTCAGCGGACAATTGATCGAGGTGATGGTGCCCGAACTAGGCAATGCCTTACGCGTGGCGCAAGATCCGCTGGTGGGACAGGCTTTGTCCGCCCTGACCGGCGTCAATATCGGCCAGGTCGCCAATAATTTCGGCACCCGCGTCAACGATGTCATCTGGACCGAGATCGGCCGCGAGGAAAGCGCGATCCGCGCCAATCCGCGCAGCACCAATGATCCGCTGATAATCGGAGTGTTCGGCACAGGACTCTAGAAAAGCCGCCGCGGTGGGGTGGCGAAGGGCGGCGCGTCGGCATATAGCAGTGCGCGAATCCACATCGCCCACACCGGAGCCGCACAATGAAATTCTTCGCCGACACTGCCGAGATTGACGACATCAAGGAACTGGCTGCGACCGGCCTGCTCGACGGGGTCACCACCAATCCCAGTCTGATCCACAAATCGGGCCGCGATTTCATGGAAGTGACGAAGGAAATCTGCGGCCTCACCAATGGTCCGGTCAGTGCGGAAGTGGTCGCGCTGGACCACGCAACCATGTTGAAAGAGGCGGAAGTCCTGCGCAAGATTGCGGACAATGTCTGCATCAAGGTGCCGCTAACGATCGACGGGCTTAAAACCTGCAAGGCGCTGACGGGCGTAGGCACGATGGTCAATGTCACGCTGTGCTTTTCCGCCAATCAGGCGCTGCTGGCGGCCAAGGCGGGGGCGACATTCGTTTCTCCATTCGTCGGGCGGCATGATGATAACGGCCTCAACGGAATGGAATTGATCCGCGATATCCGCACAATCTACGACAATTACCTGTTCGACACTGAAATCCTTGTCGCCAGCGTGCGTCATGCGACCCATGTGCTCGAAAGTGCGCTGATCGGGGCCGATGTGATGACCGCGCCGCCCAAAGTTATCATGGCCCTCGCCAATCATGTGCTGACCGACAAAGGCATCGAAGGATTTCTGGCTGACTGGGCCAAGACCGGTCAGTCTATCCTGAAGTAAGCTGCCAAGACCTTGTCTGACGAAACTCCCCTCGACCGCTTCAAGCAGGCCCTTACCGGTGCCAGCCGCGCACTGGCGCGTGAGCCGGAGGTCGAGGTTGCGTGGAGTGCGGACAATCCGGCGGCCAGCGGTAAGAGTTTTCGCGTACCATTGCCGGGCCGCAACTTGCCGCCCGAACAAGCGCGGGAAGCACGCGGTTTTGCCGACAGTTTCGCGCTGAAATTGCGCCATCATGACGAGACGCTGCACACCAAGAACGCTCCGCCGGAACCGGTGGCGCGGGCGTGTTATGATACGGTCGAGCAGGTTCGTTACGAGGCGTTGGGGGCGAATAATTTTAGCGGAATTGCGGACAATCTCGATGCTGCGGTTGAACTGCGCACGGCGTCCGACCCAATTTCTCGCGCGCAATCTGGCGATGATGTGCCGCTGCAATCGGCGCTATCTTTGCTGCTACGGGAAAAGCTGACCGGGCAGGCAATACCTGTGCGCGCTCAGGCCGGCGTGGCGATGGTTCGGGGCTGGATTGAAGAGCGCGCCAATGCCGATTTCGAGGCGCTCGCGCTGTCGCTGGATGATCAGACCGCGTTCCAGTCGCTCGCGCTCGATATGCTCCGCCACCTCGAACTGACCAAGGAAGAGGGCAACGACAGCGGCGAGGACGAGGACGGCGAGGACGAGGGCGGCGAAGATGGCGACGAGGATGATAGCGACGAAGATTCCGGCCAGAGTGATCCGCAGACCACCGAAATGGCCGGTGATGCCTCCGACAGCGAAGAAGGCGACGGCGAGTCCGAAAGCGAGACCAGCTCCGAAGAGGAAATGAACGACGGGGAAGCGGGCGACGAGGGCGAGGAAGGCATGATGCCTGTCCGCCCCAACAGGCCGTGGACCGATCTGCCGGACCATTTCGATTACAAGGTTTACACCACCCGGTTCGATGAAGAAATCGAGGCAAGCGAACTCTGCGATCAGGAGGAATTGGACCGGCTGCGTGCCTATCTCGACAGCCAGTTGCAAGGCTTGCAAGGCATTGTCACACGGCTGGCCAACCGGCTGCAGCGGCGATTGATGGCGCAGCAAAACCGCAGCTGGGATTTCGATCAGGAAGAGGGCATTCTGGATGCCGCACGGCTGGCTCGGATCGTCACCGCGCCAGGTCACTCGCTCAGCTACAAGATCGAACGCGACGTGGAATTCAAGGACACGGTGGTGACCTTGCTGATCGACAATTCCGGTTCAATGCGCGGGCGGCCGATTTCCATCGCCGCGATCAGCGCAGACATCATGGCGCGCACGCTGGAACGCTGCGGCGTGAAGGTGGAAATTCTCGGTTTCACCACTCGCACGTGGAAGGGCGGGCAATGCCGCGAGGCATGGCTGGCAGAGGGCAAACCAGCACAGCCCGGCCGCCTCAACGATCTGCGGCACATCATCTACAAAAAGGCGGACGAACCGCTGCGCCGTGCGCGTCGCAATCTCGGCCTGATGATGCGCGAGGGGCTGCTGAAGGAAAATATCGACGGCGAGGCGCTGCTATGGGCGCATTCCCGCCTGCTCGCCCGTACTGAAGACCGCCGCATCTTGATGGTGATTTCCGACGGCGCGCCGGTGGATGACAGCACGCTGAGCGTCAACAGCGCAGGCTATCTGGAAACGCATCTGCGCAAGACCATCGACTGGATCGAGAAAATGTCCCCCGTCCAATTGGTCGCCATCGGCATCGGCCATGATGTGACGCGATATTACAATCGCGCGGTGACAATCATGGATGTGGAACA
>JBBKWK010000221.1:0-2686 GCA_037968915.1 Pontixanthobacter sp. | reverse complement strand
ATATATCTTCGTGGCAGATGTCTTTACGGGCAAGATTTACCGCACCGATGTCGGTAGCGGGACGACAGATGTGATTTACGACCATTCGGCCACGGTCAATACCGCGATTAGCGACAGCAAGGGGGCGGTTTGGTTCACCCAATCGACCGATGGTCTGGGCGAGGAACGCATGTTCGCCGCGGTTGACAAGCCGATGGGCGATGGCGCGCTCTATCGTCTCGCGCGCAATGAAGACGGCACCTATGCAAAAGAGGCGGACTTGCTGGTCGACGGGCTAAATTTCGGAAATGGCTTCTACCTAGATGGGAAGAAGTGCAGGCTTTATCTCTCGGAAACGGTCGGCAACCGCGTCTTGTCCTTTGCACTTGATGTCGAGAACGGAACAGTGAGCGACCGCAAGGTGCTGGCCGAAATCCTGACGCCCGACAACATGCGCATGGTAGAAGATGGCGCATTGTGGGTGGCATCGCCACTTGCCAACAGAGTCTATGCTGTCAATCCGGATACAGGAGAGATCAGAGTGGTCTTCGATGCTCAGACCCAGAAGGGCGCAGAAATTGCAGTTGAATGGGTCAGGCGCGGCGAGGCGGGCGCAAGCCGGCTCGACCTGTTGGGAGCTGACGTGCAAGGCGAGATGCCCGGCCTGCTAACCGGCATGATTATTGATGGAGAAGATCGCCCGGTATTCATATCCGGATTGGGGGACGCGCTCGTCCGACTTGATCGTTAGCTGACAGTACCGCGATTCACGTCCTGAACGTCCGCAAATGGGTGGGAAGCGGTCATTGACGCATATCTCGAGAACGGCGCGGTTGGGGTGTTTGCAAATATTCCGCGTTTAGGGTTAAATTGTCAGCTGCTATTCTGAGAGGTGTATGATTTCCTGCGCGTCGCAGAACCGTGGGATGATGTGGATCGTGATCACAGCACCTTCCGCAGGCTCAGCAGGAATTTGCGGCCGAGCGGATCCAGCAGATAGGGCTGATAGCGGGACGGGGTGCTTCCCCGGCTGTCGGAGACCCGCTGAGACGAATCAAACAGGTTCGATACCTCGATCGTTACCCTCATGTTTTTTGCCAGGCTACCGCGCGGAAACATTGAGCCGATATCGGCGAAGGCGCGCAGATCGAACGTTGAGCGCGCGGCGAAGTCGATCCGTTCTGGCGCTTCTAAAGTCCCGGCCGAGACGAAGCTGGGACCGGTCACGATACCGGTCAATTGCAGTCCCGCTCCCTTGAATGCCACGCCCCCACCAAGTTGAAAAGTGTGGCGGGCGAATCCGCCAGAATCGATCGCGCCACCCCCCAGCAGATCGGTTTTCGGCAAGCCAGCGCGTATTAGCCTGGTGCTCGACAAGGTCCAGTTGTGAACGCCGAAAGCGTTGATTCGCATATCCGGTGCCAGCAAGTTCTCGCTATCGGGATCACGTTCCGTGCGCGACCCCCCAACTTTTACTGCCTGATGCAGGTTGAAGCCCCAGCGCACTTGTCGCCGATTGAGCTGCGCGTAGGGGACCGGCCGGGCATCGATCGCAACCAGCCGGCCAGCACTGTCGCGATCAAACCGGTCGGGAAAGGCTGCCTCAACTTCCGCGTTCCCGACGGGAAGCGGCCCGTAGGCGTTGCGGCTGGACACGTCCGAATATTCGGCATCGATTGCGAAATCCGGTGAATCCAGAGGAAGGAGGGTGACGCTGGCAGAAGATGTGCGACGCGTCTCGACGCCGAGTGCGGGATTGCCGCCGACTGTCTGGCGGACGACTACGGATTTACCGCGGACCAAGTCGTAGTATCGTACGCTCTCGGTCACGACGAGAGGATCGCTAAGGAGGTTGGGTGCCGGGGCGATCTGTTCGCTATTGCGAGAAATTCTCAGGGAAACGGCCGTAAGCGGTTGCCAGTTGAGGGCCGCGGACCAGTCCTCCAAATTGCCCCGGTCGACAAGGTGACGTTGCGTTGCGCCGAACTGCAGCGACATCGACCCGGGTCTGCGTGAAGCCGGCCCGGATCGAAACAACGGCAGGGTCAGCGAGGCGGACGTGAGCGTCTCCTCGCGGACGAAGCGGTTGGCCGTCGATCCCCCGGGCTCGTCAGTTCGCGCGGAAATGCGCGCTACCTTCCATTCGCCGCGCAGGGTTAGATTGATTGGGCCCGCCGGAAGTCGCAATGGGCTTCCGCTCGCGGTCGCATGGATGCGGCCCTGATGGAAGTTCGTCTTTGCGGTAAATCGGCGCATCGGGCCCAACGTGCCTTCCGCCGGTGCAGCAAAGATGTCCTCCAGTCCTGCCGCGATGCGCGACCGGTATGGGTCGGTATCCACGCCGCGCTCGATATCAATATCGGTCGTACGGTGTTCATATTCGGCACCTGTGCTTATTCGCCAATTGCCTACCCTGGTGTTGATGAGAGCGGCACCACTAAACCCTATGTCGTCAGTGCGATTAAGAAGCGGATCGCCGATGTAGCGAACAACCCCGACTTCGCTTGAAAAGGGTGAGAACGGCGAGTCGGCAGCAAGATTCAGATACTCGGAAAGCGCCGGGGTCGTCGCCTCGGTGCGCGCCGCTTTGGCCTGCAGATTGAGCGTGAAGTCGGTTCCAGGAGCCAGATTGCGGAAAAGATTTGCGTTGATCCGGGCATCGCGCCGCGCGCTAACGAGGCTTCGGTTGTGCCTCGGCACGCGCAGC
>JBBKWK010000220.1:0-3166 GCA_037968915.1 Pontixanthobacter sp. | reverse complement strand
GGTCTGACACTGCCCGGGCGTCGCTGATATCGTCCCCCGCACAGCATGCGCCCTTGCGCCCGGTCGCGGCTCCGTAATCATACAGCTGCAGGGTAATGCCAATTACCTCTGCGCCCGTGGCGGCAGCCAGTGCCGCGACAACGGACGAATCAACCCCGCCGGACATCGCAACCACAATGCGGCATTCGCTCGCCGCACGGGGCAGATCAAACAAGCTCGCAGGGCTCAATGCGGAATCAAACAGGGTGGCACTATCCATAGATGGCCCCTTACACATCTGAACGCGCCCATGCCAGCGGTGTAAATCCCGGCCAAGCAGTGGTCAAATGATCGAGTGACAGCGTTAGCTATTCCTAACCGCAAGTAAACTCCGGCTTTACCAGTTCTTGACCAACGCGCTGCTAAGGGACGTGTCATGAACGAAACGCCTATCAGTCAATTTGCCCACAGCGAGGCCAATCGCGAGTGGGAGGAAGGCTCGCAATTGCGTCCTGTCGAATGGTCGGAACTGACCGCACGACTCGCCGCTATGCGGGATCTGCGGCAAAGTCTTTCAGGTGCATCGACGCCCTTCGGCGTGAAGTCTGGGCCCTTGGCTGGATTACATTCTTGCAGTGCATTTACCGATTTCGCGGAAGTCCGCGAGGAACTCGCGCATGAAATACCCAAGGTTAGCGGTTCGGCCCAAATTAACAAAATAGCCAGCCACGTTAACCCTAAAGCTTTAGCGGATGGCAAAGGCCCGGCAGTTAATAGTTCAGCTGAACTGAATTGCGTAAACCCCGGCGACCGAGAGTTGATATGATTGAAAACCAGAAAATCCGCGCCGCGCAAGTCATTGGTCCTTTAGGGGAACCACTGACTATCAAGAACCTGCCGCCGCCAAGCACCAAGCGCTGGGTCGTACGCCGGAAAGCCGAAGTGGTGGCTGCCGTGAATGGCGGTCTGCTGACAATCGACGAAGTGCTGGAGCGATACGGCCTGACGCTGGAAGAATTTGCGTCATGGCAGCGTGCTGTCGATCGGTCAGGAATGCAGGGCCTGCGGGTAACCCGCATCCAGCATTACCGGGATCTATATGAACGCCAACTCAAATACTGACGCCCTGGTTCGATAGAAGTTTCTGCTAGCGCCGCCGCGGCTCCTTGATAACCTAACCCATACAATTTGGCATTTCTGGCCTGTCTATCCTATGATCCTATCTTTCCGGCGATCAATGACCGGGAACCGATCTGGTCTACGCAGCGTTTAAGCTGTGAGACCGAATTGATAATGTAGAAGGAAAACAGGATATGGGTTGGATTATCGCATTGATAGTGGGCGGCGTTGCCGGTTGGTTGGCCAGCATGGTCATGAACCGCGATGCCTCAATGGGAATTTTTTGGAACATTGTGGTTGGTTGCGTCGGCTCAGTTGTCGGTAACCTGATTGCTCAGCCACTGGGCTTCGGCGGCAGTGTTCAGGAGTTCTCTCTTACCGGACTAATTATTGCGATTGTCGGCGCCGTGGTGCTGCTCGCGATCGTGAACCTCGTTCAGCGGGGCCGAGTTCGCTAAAATTACCTAGCGATCTTACAGATCAGAAGAGCGGGGTGGCCATGGTCACTCCGCTTTTTTTGTTTTTGATCTTGGGGGGATGTTTGGTGCCCAGTGTTGCCGCCAAGGGCCGATCTTTGGTCGAATAGATATGTCGCCTGTCGAGCGAATTATTGCTCCCCGCAAAGCAGCGGGCTATGGGCCAAGCGTAAACACCGCTTGCTTGCATCCGGTGATGTATATCTCTAACACACCGATGGGGTGGCGCTTGACGTCAGGCTACCTGTTGACCGAGGCAACCTTGCAATGAATTACGAAACGAGCATGACAGCGGATCAGGGCAAGGGAATGGCCGCTGACCTGTCAGGGGATAATGGCGACGGTTCCGTCCGATCGGGCAAGCGCGGGCTGATCATTGCAGCTATCCTTCTCGGTCTGGTGCTGCTGGCGACCATCGCATTCTATATGCTGAGAGACGGGGATGGTGCAGCGGGCGCCGCTGATAGCGAAGAGCAGGCGCCGCTTATCACTGTCGTGTCCCCCGGGCGGGGCACTATCGAAGGCGAAATCGCCACCACTGGTACGTTGGCCGCGCGGCGGGCCATGCCCGTGGGCGTAGCGGGCGAGGGAGGCCGGGTGGTTGCCGTGCCGGTTGATGCCGGCCAATGGGTCAATGCCGGTCAGGTCTTGGCTGTGATCGACCGTTCGGTACAAAACCAGCAAGCCGCTAGTGCGGATGCTCAAGTTCAGGTCGCCAGAGCCGATGCCGGTCTGGCGCAGGCCAATCTCGACCGAGCGCTGAAATTGGTTGATCGCGGTTTCATCAGCAAGGCCGATGTCGATCGCTTAACTTCCACGCGCAATGCAGCAGCGGCCCGGGTTGCGGTGGCTATCGCTCAAGGCAGAGAGCTGCGCGCTCGCACAGCTAGATTGAACATTGTCGCCCCTTCAGCTGGATTGGTGCTGGAGCGCAATGTGGAACCAGGCCAGGTCGTCGGTGGCGGGTCCGGCACCCTGTTCCTGATTGCCAAGGGCGGCGAAATGGAATTGCTCGCCAATGTGGGTGAAGTTGATTTGGGCCGGTTGTCGGTGGGCACGCAGGCGCAAATCACGCCGGTCGGTACCGAGAAGGTTTTCACCGGCCAAGTATGGCAGATTGCTCCGGTGATCGACCAAACCAATCGTCAGGGAACTGCGCGGATCGCCTTGGCATACTCCCCCGAACTGCGTCCTGGCGGGTTTGCCAGCGCAATCATCAAGAGCGGCACGATTGTTGCGCCCATCCTACCGGAATCCGCGCTGCTGTCCGATGATCGTGGAAGCTATGTTTTTATCATTGATGACAAGAACAAAGTTGCACGGCGCGGGGTCAAGACCGGTTTGGTCACGGTCGATGGGATTGCTATCATCCAAGGGCTGACGGGCACCGAGAAAGTCGTATTAAGAGCTGGCGGCTTCCTTAATGTCGGTGAGACCGTGAAACCGAAACTGGCAAAAACTGCGACGTCGGAGCCAGCGAAAACCGCGTCACCCAGCCCAAAGCCTGAAGGCTGATAAGACATGGATTTCCGGAATATTTCCGCCTGGTCGATCCGCAATCCGATCATTCCGATCGTGATGTTTATCGCGCT
>JBBKWK010000219.1:0-2818 GCA_037968915.1 Pontixanthobacter sp. | reverse complement strand
GGCTGGGACATTGGCGAGACCAAATTCGACTGGGTGCGCCTGCGCGATCATGTGCTGAAGGACGTCAACCGGCTGAGCGGGCTTTATACCGATACGCTCGAAAGTCATGAGGTCGAGATTTTCCACGAACGTGCCGTGATTACCGGCGATCACCAGATTACGCTGGCCAGCGGCAGGGTCGTGACCGCGAAATACATCCTCATAGCTACAGGCGCACGGCCTTCGCTGCTCGAATTTCCGGGCAGCGAGCACGCGATTACTTCCAACGAGGCATTCCATCTCGATGCATTGCCGGAAAAGGTGATCATCGCTGGCGGCGGTTACATTGCCAATGAATTTGCCGGTATCTTCAACGAATTCGGCAGCAAGGTGTGCATCGTCAACCGCTCCGACGTGTTGCTACGCAGCTATGATCAGAGCCTGTCTGACCGCCTGCTGCAAATTTCGACGGTCAAGGGCATCGAATTTAAATTCAACACAACCTTTCAATCCATCGAAAAGCAGGACGATGGCAAACTGCTGGTAAAATTCGACGGCTGCGATGATCAAGTTGTCGATCTGGTGATGTTCGCCACCGGACGCGACCCGAATGTAGAGGGGCTGGGGCTCGGAAATGTCGGGGTCGAAACCGGCAAGAAGGGCGAAATCATAGTCGATGATTATTCGCAGACCAATGTCGATTACATCTATGCCGTGGGCGATGTGACGGACCGCGTTCAGCTGACGCCGGTAGCCATTCGCGAAGGTCAGGCGTTTGCCGATACGGTGTTCAACAATGATCCCAAGACGGTCGATTATGGCTGCATTCCCAGCGCAGTGTTCAGCCATCCGCCGATTGCCTCGGTTGGGATGACCGAAGGCGAGGCGCGCAACAAGTTGGGCTCGATCAAGGTCTATATGTCGGACTTCCGACCGATGAAGAACGTTGTCGCGGGCCGAAACGAACGGGGCCTGTATAAAATGATCTGCGATGCAGCGAATGACAAGATCGTCGGCATCCACATGATCGGACCGGAATCGCCGGAAATCATGCAGGGCGCGGCAGTCGCAGTGAAGGCTGGCCTGACTAAAGCCGATTTCGACGCGACTATGGCGATCCATCCGACAATGGCTGAAGAATTGGTCCTGCTAAAGTAGGATTGATTGCCAATCGAAACCTGTCCGCCTAATCATCAGGAAACGGGAGATAATATATGTCGGGTACGGTTCTGGTTACAGGCGGCACAGGCTACATTGCAGGCGAATTGATCAAGCAACTGCTTGCACGCGGCTGGATAATTCACACCACCGTACGAAACAAAGCGAAGAGCGAGGCCGCGCTTCACGAACGCTTCGGGACCGATGGCGCCGATCTCGGCGGCCGCCTCAAAGTGTTCGAAGCCGAATTGATGTCCGATGCGGGCTGGGCGGAGGCGAATGCGGGCTGCACCCATGTTGCGCATGTCGCATCGCCATTGTCGGCCCGTGCGCCCAAGGACGAGGACGAGATGATAATTCCGGCGCGCGAAGGTACCCTGCGCGCATTGCGTTTTGCCAAGGCGGCAGGCGTCAAGCGGTTCGTACAGACCAGCTCGATTGCCGCCATATCCTATGGCCGGGACGAGAAGGAATATACCGTCACCGAACGCGACTGGACCGACGAAAATAACCGCAAGGTTTCTGCCTATGCAAAATCGAAAACCATCGCCGAACGCGCGGCCCGTGATTGGGTCGCTGCAGAAGGCGGCGATATCGAGTTTGTTTCGATAAATCCTGTCGTCGTGTTGGGGCCAGTCGACAGCCCTGATTTCTCGCCTTCCGTTCAGATCGTGAAGCAGCTGCTGAGCGGCGCAGTGCCGAGCGCGCCCGATGTGGGTTTTGGTGTGGTGGACACGCGTGACGTTGCCGAATTGCATGTTCGCTGTCTGGAGGAACCGGGTCTGGCGGGAGAGCGCTTCATCGCGTCGGGCAAATTCATGAAGCTGATCGAGATTAGCGACGTCCTGCGTAACGGTTTGGGCGAACAGGCCGGCAAGGCACCAACCAAGGTGATGCCGAACTGGATGGTAATGGTCCTGTCGCTGTTCAATTCGGGATTGCGGTCGCTCAAGGGCGAAGTCGGCAAAACTCGTCATTCCGATGCGGGCCATGCACTGGACCGGCTCGGCTGGAAAACCCGGCCGGAGGAAGAAAGCATACTCGATTGCGCGCGCAGCCTGATTGCGCACGGTGTAGTCAAAGTCTGATAGCTGTGCATTCCTGTGTATCGGAAGTGAAAATCGAGCGTCGCGCACTATTGACCCTACGGTCGCGGCGTGGCTAGGCAAAGCCACGCAATTCGAGGGACCTGCATGTCAGCCAATATCGCCGAAATGGAACGCCGCCGTGAAGCAGCCCGGATGGGCGGCGGGCAGAAGCGGATCGATGCCCAGCACGCCAAGGGCAAGCTGACCGCGCGCGAGCGGATCGATGTGCTGCTGGACGAAGGCACATTCGAAGAACTCGATATGTTCGTCGAACATGATTGCGCCGATTTCGGCATGGCCGAACAGAAGATTCCGGGTGACGGAGTGGTGACCGGAAGCGGCACCATCAATGGCCGCCTGGTCTATGTTTTCAGTCAGGATTTCACCGTTTTCGGCGGCAGCCTGTCCAAACGTCATGCGGAAAAGATCTGCAAGGTTCTCGACAGCGCGATGAAAGTCGGCGCGCCGGTGATCGGCATGAACGACAGCGGCGGCGCGCGGATTCAGGAAGGCGTGGCATCACTCGGCGGCTATGCCGACGTATTCCAGCGCAATGTGCTGGCCAGCGGCGTGGTGCCGCAGATCAGCCTGAT